>CANPYN010000088.1 GCA_947588635.1 uncultured Clostridia bacterium | reverse complement strand
TAACTAATGGAGATGTAGAAATATTAATTAGCGATTTTCTTACATATAAATTAGTAAATGAGAGAGAAGCAAAACTTCTAAGAGTTGCAACAAGTGACAATGTATTAATAGTACCTAAAGAAATTAGAGATAGTTTAAGAGCAAATATATTTAAAAATATGTTATTAAATTTAGATTAATAAAGAAAGGAATGATTTTTATGAAATGTGAGAATTGCGGAAAAAATGAAGCAAATGTGAAATATACACAAATTATTAATGGAGACAAAAAGCAAATGTTTTTATGTGAGGAATGTAGCCAAAAATTAGGAATAGGTAATATGAGTTTTAATATGCCTATAGATTTTTCAAGCTTTTTAGGAGACTTCTTTGACGATATGAATGAAACAGCTTTTATACCAAGTTTAACAGGAAATATGAAGCTTACATGTAAGCAATGTGGATTAGACTTTGATGAGTTTTTACATACAGGTAAATTCAGATGTAGTAATTGCTATGATGAATTTGAAAGAATGATAGATCCAATATTAAAGAATATTCATGGTTCAAATAGACATGTTGGAAGATTAGGAAATGTCATTGAAGGTAATAATATTTCTAATGATGATAAATTAAATAAAACTACAGACAATATTAAAAATAAGGAGCAGAGTGAAATTGAAAAACTTAAAGAAGATTTAAAACAAGCAATTAAAGATGAAAGATATGAAGATGCAGCAAAATTAAGAGATGAGATTAAGAAAAAGGAAAAATAAATTAGAGGTGATATAAAATGAATTGGTATTTACAAAGTGGTAAAGATTCAGATGTAGTAATGAGCACAAGAGTGAGATATGCAAGAAATTTTAGAAACTACAAATTTGGGATAAAAGAAAAAGAAGAAGCAAAAAAAATAGAAGAAGAAATAAAATCTAAATTAATGAATGTAGGATATGGTCTTAAATTGCTAAAATTAGAAGATATGGACGATATAACTAAAATGTCATTATTAGAAAAGAACGTAATAAGTCCAGAATGTGCTATGGATAAAAGCGGAGTATGTGACATTTTAATAAATGATGAAGAAAATATTTGTATATTATTAAATGAAGAGGAGCATATGAAGCTTCAAGTATTTAGTGGAAGCTTTGATTTAGATGGAACATTTAATTTAGCAAGAGAAATAGATAAAAAGTTAGAAGAAACATTTGATATTGCAAAAAGTAAAAAATATGGATATTTAACTAATAAATTAACAGATGTAGGAACAGGAATGAGGGCATCTGTTATGGTACATTTACCTGGACTTACAAAAACAGGAAATATTAGAAAAGTATTAGATAGTGTGAGTAGCTTTGGTTTAAATATTAGAGGAGTATATGGAGAAAATAGCAAATCCTCAGGAGATATGTATCAAATATCTAATAAGCAAACATTAGGAATAACAGAAGATGATATTATAAAAAATCTTAAAGTTATTACAGAAAAAATAATAGAACAAGAAAGAACAGCAAGAAGAATGTTAGCTAAAAATCAAATATTATTAGAAGATATAGTTTATAGAAGTTTTGGTATACTTAGTAATTGTAAGAAAATTTCAGCAGAAGAAACAAGAAATTTACTATCAGATGTTAAACTTGGAACAGATTTAGGAATAATAAAAGAAATAAATGATAGTAAGGTATTACAAATATATCTATATACTAAACCAGCAAATTTACAGAAAAAAATAGGACAAAACCTAGATGCATTTGATAGAGATGTAAAAAGGGCAGAAGTTATTAAAGAAATTATAAATAGTAAATAAAAAGAACTTTACAAAAATTAATAATCTTGTGAAGTGTAATAAGAAAGGAGACTAAAAAATGATATATAAATTTACTTCAAGAGCTAAAAGAGCTTTGGAAATTGCAAATGATATTGCAATTGAATTAGGACATAACTATATAGGAACAGAACATATTTTATATGGATTGGCAAAAGAAGGTGGAGGAGTAGGAAGTAAAGTATTAGAAAATAAAGGCGTTACTCCTGAAAAAATAGAAACAGAAATAATTGAACTTGTAGGGACAGGTGCAGAGATAGAAGATACATTAGGATTTACTCCTAGGACAAAAAGAGTATTAGAAAATAGTTATATTGAAGCTAGAAAATTAGGATATGATTATATAGGAACAGAACATTTACTTATAGGTATTATGAGAGAAGGAGATAGTATTGCAGTTAGAATTTTAGTTGATTTAGACATAGAACTTCCAAAATTATATAATGAAGTTATAAATGTAATAAATGAAGCAGAAGATGCAACAGGAAGTACAAAAGGAAAACAAAAAAGTGATAATAAACCAATTGGAAGTTACAATACTACCCAAACATTAAATCAATTTGGAGAGGATTTAACTAAAAAGGCACAAGAAGGGAAATTAGATCCAGTAATAGGAAGAAATGATGAAATACAAAGAGTGGTACAAATTTTATCAAGGAGAACTAAAAACAATCCATGTTTAATAGGAGAGCCAGGAGTTGGAAAAACTGCAATAGTTGAAGGTTTAGCGCAAAAAATAAATTCAGAAGATGTTCCAGA
>CANPYN010000087.1 GCA_947588635.1 uncultured Clostridia bacterium | reverse complement strand
ATGTTTTTTTCGACTGCAAAAACTTCTGTCCTAGGTATCATAATTTCAGATACAATTTTATCATTGAATTCAAATACGTTATTAATCATATCTTTTTCATCTTCTGCAATCGTTCCTTTTTCTTCTCCTACATCAACCATCATGCGAATTTCTTCTTCGGTTACGGTTTCTTCCTCATTTTCTGAAACTCCAAATATTTTGGAAACTAGATTCGTAGATAAGGTTAAAAGTTTAACAAATGGTGCCGTGATAATAGAAATAGCTCTTATGATTTCAATGGAAGCAAAAGCAAGTTTTTCAGAATGTTTCATAGCAATTCTTTTTGGTACTAATTCACCAAAAATCAAGGTAAAATAAGATAAGATAATCGTAATGACAATAATGGATATACTATTCCATAGGTTGAAACTTATTTGCGGAATGAGATTATATAAGATTGGTGCTAATTTACTTGCAAAGGATTCGGAAGCAAAGGCACTAGATAAAAACCCTGCCAATGTAATTCCAATTTGGATTGTGGCAAGAAATTTGCTAGGATTGACTAACATACTTTTTATTTTTTTTGCTTTTTTGTTTCCTTCTTTGGCTTGTTTATCAATTTTAGCATCATTTAAGGATATGAATGCGATTTCCGTTGCTGCAAAAAATGCATTTAAGAATATTAATATGAGTATGATGAATATTTGCATACAAAAACACTCCTAATTTTTTATTACTATAAAATAGTATTACCGTATTTTTCAATTAATATTGATAAAATTGTTTTTATTCAAAAGAACAAATAATAATGTGTATTCTTTTCTTTTGACATTTTAAATTTGTTCAAATACTTTTCCTAAACTTTCATGAATAACTAAATTTGCTCTATTATCATAAGGTGTAGAATCTCGATTAATTAGTACTAAATTTTTTCCTCTAAAATAATGAAGAAGTCCACTTGCTGGATACACTGTTAGAGAAGTTCCTGCTACGATTAGCATATCGGCATTCTGTATAGCAAAGATAGCATTCTCTACTGTTTCGTCATCTAAGCCTTCTTCATATAGTACCACATCTGGTTTTACAATTCCACCGCAAGTACATGTTGGAATTTGCTTGCTTGCAAATACATAGTTTGCATCATAAAACTTGTGACATTGCATGCAATAGTTTCTTAACACGCTTCCATGCAATTCATATACTGTTTTAGAACCTGCTTTTTGATGCAATCCATCAATATTTTGTGTAATTACTGCTTTTAATTTACCTTGGTTCTCTAATTCAGCTAGTTTCTTATGTGTAATATTGGGCTCATACTTTAAACTATTCATTTTTTCTTTATAAAATTTATAAAATTCCTCTGTATGGCTCATGAAAAAGTGATGACTTAATATTTCTTCTGGTGGATATTTGTATTTTTGATTATATAAACCGTCTTTACTTCGAAAATCTGGAATACCACTTTCTGTGGATACTCCCGCTCCTCCAAAAAAGACAATATTATTACTTTCTTCTATTGACTCTTTTAACTTTTCTATTTTCTCTATTTTTTCTTCCATTTTTATCTTCTCCCTAAAAACACGAATTTCATATTGCATAAATCCATCGATATTATTTTTTTGCCTTACCTTTTGTTAATTCATAGCTTTGCAAGATAAGTTCTTTTACCAATTTTTTATCACATTGATTACTTAATATAATGGTATTCCAATGTTCTTTATTCATATGATAAGCAGGGATAATATAATCATAGGAATTTCTAAGTAAATCGGAATAATTTGGATCTGTTTTTACATTTAAATAAACTTGTCCTTTTACATTCATAATTAAGGCAAACCATTTTTTATTTTCTTTGTGTTTCATGGTAACCGATACTGGGTCATCTGGAAAAGGATAATCTTGATATGTATTTTCTAATGTTAAACAATATTCTATTACTTCTTTTTTATCCATGTTATATTTCTCCATTTTTTATTTTATTAAATTATAGCACCTATTTTTTTATTTTTATCAAGCATTTTTTCATAAATTTCACTTTAATTCTTGACTTTTTCTTTATAAATAGATTATAATGAATATAGGAAATGACAAATCCACAAACGTGGTTTTGCCGAGATATAGTTTTAATAAACCATTAGCTCAGCACAAGCAGAATGGTTTATTTTTTATTTATGTAGTTGCTTATCAACCCAGTTCTTATATAGAACTGCTGTCAAGGCAACGTTTAATGTTAAAGATAACATTAAGGATAATATAAAAAATAGTATCACTTTAACCATAAACATCACCACCTCTCCTACGAATCTCGTAAAATTTAGGTGGCAAAACCACATCTGCTTATTTAATCATTTCCTATGATAATTATTCTATAATATTATTTTTATTCTGTCTATATTATTTCTAAAATTTTTAAATCATTAGTTTAATTTTATTAATATATTATTTATTTTACTATCAACTAATTATCTGCTTCTTATCATATAATTTTCTTTTTAATTATAACTTATCATATTCTTCATCTTTAACAGGTTCAAGCCATTCGTTAGAAATATTTTCTCCTGGTATTTCAACTGCTATATGGCTAAACCAAGAGTCTTTTTTTGCTCCGTGCCAATGTTTTACATTAGCAGGAATTACAACAATATCTCCCACTTTTAAACTTTGTGCTGGTTTTCC
>CANPYN010000086.1 GCA_947588635.1 uncultured Clostridia bacterium | reverse complement strand
ATAATACTAATGGGAATAATCAGTTTAACTTGTATAGTATTTACTTCATTTGTAGGAATAAAGCTAATTGATTTTATGAGTAACACAGAAGTTGTTGTAGAAGATGAAGTTGTAGATTTTAATGCTGAAAGTGATAATGGCAATGCTAATAATGTTTATAACAGTAACAGTTCTGGTAATAATATAAATATTGGAGATAAATAATGGCAAAAGCACATATGAGAGTAGCTAAAAGAAAAGTTACTTTCAAAAGGAATAATCAAGTCGCACATTGTCCTGTATGTGGAAAATTCTATAATAAAAATACTAGCAAACAGAACTCATAGGAGGTAGCCTATGGATAGGCGAGATATAAAATCAATATTAAGGTGTCCCTATAAAGATATATTAGAATATCTATTAAATACTGTCAATTTAACTGATAAAGAATTAGAGCTTATTAGAGAAGTAGATATAAAAGGTTATACAGAAGAACATATTGCTGAATGTTTAGATGTAAGCCCAAGATATGTTCAACAACAAAGAGCAAAGGCTTATAAGAAATTAAGCAAAGTATGGAAAAATAATCATCTAGTAGAACTTATATTAAAAGAATTAAGAGAGGAATAAATTTTCTCTCTTTTTTATTAACGCTTCTTTGATATTTCAATTTGTTTTATCATATCTAACCTATTTATAAATGAATTACAAAAAGGGCATCTAATTTTACCTGTATTTAAAAATTTATTTATATTTATTTTATTTAAACAAAAAGGACAACTATAAAATTTTAAATCTTTTATTTTTTTATTATTTTTTTGCTTAATTTCTTTGTGTATATTAATATGACATTTTTCACATAATAATATTAAATCACTATTTCTTTCTTCTCCTAATCTTTTATATGTCTTATGATGAATATGATAATGACCATATAATTTACACTTACATATTTCACATTTTTTGTTTCTCAAAATATAAATTTCTTTTCTTTTTTCTTTCCATTTTTCGCTTTTTAAATATTCTTCATAAAATTTTCTATTAAATTTTGACATTTTTCTCCTTTTCTATCAATTTGAGCCAAAATGGTATCAAAAATCAATTTTTGTACTCTAGTATAGTAATTACTCTATTTTAAAATAAAAATGCTTTAAAATCGATTTTAGAGCGTCAAAAAATGGGATAGTTTTATATTCTATCCCAATAGTATGTTTGTGGGTTTTTGAATGAGAATTTAAAAAAATAGTTCACAACTATATTATAACATTACGATTTTTAAATGTCAAGTATATATTATTATATATTATGGCATTTTTTTGCTATTTTTATTCGTTCAAATAATGGAAAAATTAGGTTATAATAGAGTTAGAGGGTAGGAAAGGTGAGGTCCACAGAAAGTAGCCTACCCTAGAAATTAGGAGGTAAATAAATATGAATTATTATCAAAATTTTAACCCATATTATACACAACAAATGCAAAGAATGCAACCTATGCAACCAATACAACCAATGGAACAACAATATAATCAATTTACTCAACCACAATATAAGCCAAGTAATAGCTTACAAGGAAAAACTGTAGATAGTATTGATGTAGTAAAGGCTACAGATATACCATTAGATTTTTCAGTAAGTTACTTTCCATTAAGCGATGGAAGTTGCATAGTAACAAAACAGTTATTACAAGATGGTACTAGCAAAATGACAATATATAAACCAACGGAAGAAAAGCCAAAAGAAACTACTCCTAGCTTTTTAACAGTTGAGGAGTTTAATAAGAATATGCAAAAATTTGATAATAGTGAGTTAAAAGAAGAAATATCAAATATTAAAAGACAATTAAAAGAAATGTCAAATAATATAAATGATATAAAAGATATATATTCTAACAATAGAAAGCAAAGAAAGGAATGATAAATATGAACCCTATTAATTTGCTTAAAGGTTTTATAACAAAAGGTCTAACACCTGAAAATATTATAATGAATGTTATGCAAAGGAACTCTAACCCAACAATGAACAAATTAGTTGATATGGCAAGAAATGGAGATACACAAGGAGTTGAGAACTTTGCTAGAAATATATTTAAAGAAAAAGGTTTGAACTTTGATAAAGAGTTTGATGCCTTTATGAAACAAATTAGATAGTTTGTTGCAACAACTATATATAAATTATTTATTTTAAAAAGGAGGAAAAATAAAATGAATTACGGAGGAGAATATTCTTTAGCTGACATCGCAGCTGCTACTGGAAACGGTGGAAATGGAAACAATAACGGCTTTGGAAATGGCGAGGGTGCTTGGTAAACGAAATCTGCCAAGTGTAAATCGGACAAAAACGGTGAAAGCTGAAATGCCAATACCGTGCTAACTTATTAGATTACGAAAGGCTAGTAAGTAGTGTAACGCATAGAAACTGAATAAATATAATGTTTCCACGAGTGTCCGAGTGCTTTTAAAGCACAAAATATATGCTGAACTATAACGAATAAGTAAGTTATAGAAATATGGGATAAAAAGCCTATATGGTAACAAAATGGGATTATAATTTTCCTAATTTTTGCGTTCCTAGGTTTTGGTCGTGGAAATTGGGGTGGAAATGGAAATGATGGAAATGGAAGTAATGGTTCTGTAATGGATGCTTATGTTCTAAATAGCGACTTTGCTACACTTCAAAGATTAATGGAAAGTGGTTTTGACCGTGT
>CANPYN010000085.1 GCA_947588635.1 uncultured Clostridia bacterium | reverse complement strand
GGGTTGGTTCTTCGATGGGCGGGTGATTAATAATATCCCCTACAACGTTTGCAATTAGTTTATCCTTTATATTTTTTGTTTGTGGGTCGCCCTGGGGTGCGACCCCTACAGCGTTTGCAATTGATTTGTTAATCATTGTTTCTTTTTGGGCAGACACAAGGCCTGCCCCTACGGCGTTTGCAATTGATTTGTTATTTGTTTCTTTCATTTGTTTTAACATGTGTTTCCTCCTTATTTTTCTTTGGTTTTGTTATAAAGGTTCAAATATAAAAAATAGATATTAAGCCCTTTTTCGGGGTCCGGCATCTGCTTCGTAGTCCTTCTTCCGGGAGACAAAATGGTTAATATATATTTTTTATATTGAACCTTTTATCTGCCTGTCTACATTGGGAATTCAGAGCAGGTCCCTTTTCTTCGGGCGGACAGGGTCGTCCGCCCCTACAGTGTTTGTAATATATTATGTTTAATAATATTTACACTCTCTTACTTTTAATTATAGAGATTTTGTTTTTTCTTGTCAATGAGTTTTCTGTTTTGTCATTTACTTTTTATATTTCTGTAATATGTTTGTAATATTTAAGTAATATCCATTTCTTTTAATGCAAAAAAACCTAACTGTCTATATGTTTTATATAAACAATTAGGTTTATTTTTTATTGTTAATTTTATTCCACAGTTACTGACTTTGCTAAATTTCTTGGTTTATCTACATCTAATCCCTTCTCTTTTGAAATATAATATGCAAAAAGTTGCATTGGTATTACTGATAATATTGGTGATAGAAATGTATTAGTTTTTGGAATTTTTATTATTTCACTTATCTCATCATTGTCTATTTCTTCACTTGTAATTACAAATACTTTTGCTCCTCTTGTTATTACTTCTTCTACATTGCTAATTGATTTTTCTACTAATTCAGAATTTGTCATTATTGCAATTACAGTTACTCCGTTTTCTATTAAAGCTATTGGTCCATGTTTTAATTCTCCTGATGCATAGCTTTCAGAGTGAATATATGATATTTCTTTAAGCTTTAAAGAACCCTCCATGCTTACAGCATAATCTGTTCCTCTTCCTAAGAAAAACATATCTTTTTCTTTATATACTTTTTTTGCAAATTTATGAATTCTATTTGTATCTTTTAGAATTTCTTCTACTTGTGTTGGTAACTTAAAAATATCTTCTTTTAATTTATTAATAATATCTCTATCCACTCTTTCCAGTTTTTCTGCAAAATACATCCCTAATATATTAAGTAACACAACCTGAGATGTATATGCCTTTGTCGATGCAACTGCAATTTCAGGTCCTGCATGTGTATATATTGAGTAATCCGCTTCTCTTGTTATTGAACTACCTATTACATTTGATATTGCAAGTGTTTTTGCTCCTTTTAATTTTGCAAGTTTTAATGCTGCTATTGTATCTGCTGTTTCTCCTGATTGACTTACATATATAGTTAGCGTTTTTTCATCAATTAATGGATTTCTATACCTAAATTCTGATGCTATATCTACCTCTACTGGTATTTTGCAAAGTCTTTCAAATATTGATTTTGTAGCTACTCCTGCATGCATTGCCGTTCCACACGCTACTATATATATTTTATTTATACTTTCTAAATATTCCTTTGTAATTTCTAAACCATCTATTTCAATGTGTCCATTATCAAGTTTTGCACCAACTGTTTCTCTAATAGCTTTTGGTTGTTCATATATTTCTTTTAACATAAAGTCATCGTATCCGTCTTTCTCAGCCGATAGAGCACCCCATTCAATACTTTTTACCTGTTTTTTAATACTTCTTAATTCTTTATTATAGAACTTAACGTCGTCTCTTGATAATTCTACTATTTCATTATCATCTAATAGATAAAAATCCTTTGTATATGAGAGAATAGCTGGTATATCAGACGAAATATAATTTTCTCCATTACCTTTACCTATTACCAATGGATTATCTTTTCTTGTAACAATCATTTTATCTTTATTATATTTAGATAAAATTTCTATTGCATAACTTCCCTTTAGACTATTACACGTATTTTTTACTGCCCTTAATACCTTCTTATCATCGTTTAATTTATCTTGGCTAAAGTAATAATGAATTAAATTTGGTATAACTTCTGTATCTGTAGATGATACAAATTTATATCCTTTCTCAATTAAAAAGGTTTTTAACTCATGATAGTTTTCTATTATACCGTTATGTACTACTGCAAATGAATTACTATTATCCATATGTGGATGGGAATTTTCTTTTGATGGTTTTCCATGCGTTGCCCATCTTGTGTGAGCAATTCCTATAGTACCCACTAAATTATTAATTCCGTCCAACTCATATAAGTTATTTACCCTTCCTTTATTTTTCATTACTTTAATGTTATCATTTTCTATTGTTGCTATTCCTGCAGAATCATACCCTCTGTATTCTAATCGTAATAGTCCATTAATTAATATTGGGCCTGCTTTTTTATTTCCTATATAACCTACAATTCCACACATTTTAATTTCCTTTCTAATAGTCATTTACTCTATTATACTATACTATATTATATTATACTAATATTTATTTTGAAGCAAGTCTTATAATCAAATTTCAATAATTTATACGGTTTTAGGTTTACAAATTTTAAATTTGTGTTATTATATGTATATACAGTTGTTATTTCCGTAGTTTGACAGTAAGGATTTTCCAATTTTAAATATGAGCTTAGAAACAAGCTTAATTTTTTTGTCAACTTTTT
>CANPYN010000084.1 GCA_947588635.1 uncultured Clostridia bacterium | reverse complement strand
AACCGAGTAAAAAACGTAAGAAAAATAGCAAAGGAGCAAGGAAAAGAAGCAGATTTTTATGTAGCAGTGGAATCTGGAATTACGAATCAATTAGGAGAATGGACCATTATCAATATTGCAGTAATAGAAGATAAAGATGGTTTTAAAAGTTGGGGAACAAGTTGTGGCTTTCCTGTACCAGAAAAGTATGTGAACGAAATAATAGAAACAGATTTAGGAAAAGTAATGGATAGAATTTTTAACGAAACAGAATTAAGAGCAG
Source organism: uncultured Clostridia bacterium (assembly GCA_947588635.1). Lineage (GTDB taxonomy): Bacteria > Bacillota > Clostridia > TANB77 > CAG-508 > CAG-452. Next base: position 2,712 of record CANPYN010000084.1, on the reverse strand, counting down.
GAAAAGGTGGTATTCATTTTCTAACACAAGGGAAAGTTTCTAGAATTGATTTGACAAAACAAGCTTTTATTATGGCTTTAACGCAATTTATTAATAACGAAACATGGAAATAAAGCATATTTGAAAAATACAAGAAAAAATGGTATAATATAAGAGATAAGGTTTGTGTAACAAAAGTAATTCCTTAATTAAGGAAAGGAGATAGCAGTATGGAAAAAACAGCGTTACTAACCAAAGAAGTTCATTTCAAACCTTCCTTTGAACAATATAGCGACACCGCTGTACGAAATAATACGAATTGTTATTCTCATGCATTAGGTGCCACATATCCAAATCTTATGTTATACAGAGTGGGAGCTATTAGCCAGAAAAAGCCAATTGACGAAAGGTATACTTCTTTTGAAGAAATAAGAAATCTTTTATTTTTAGACTGCCAAACATTGCACTTAGAAATAAAAGAATCTTCTTTGGAAGAAGAACTTGCTGAAAATGAATATAAAATTGCTTTATTTATAAAAAAATGGGCAAATGGAGAAATAGCAGATTATCATTTTTGGCGATTCGAAGATGGCATTTGGACAGAAAAGTGGAAAGGAAGACAAATGAGCGTTGTGCAAGATTTCAAGAGAGATAAATTAGATTATTTTCCTTGGAATTTTGTAGGCATCTATAAGATAGCCAGATAAAAGGTGCAGAAAGTAAATGCACCTTTTATCTTTTTTACAAAGAAATCAAAAGGAAAGATTGATTTTCTAAACAAGATACGATAAGATAAAAGAAAAAAGGAAAGAAAATGAGATTTTATAATACCTATCCAACCAAAATAGGAACAATTTTGATTGTAGAAGAAGATAAAAAAATAGAACAAATTAATATTTTAAAAGAAAAGGAAAATATTCTGGATGCAAGTAAACAAGAAACTTTTTTAATAAAAAAGGCTTTCCTAGAAATTCAAGAATATTTAGAAGGAAAAAGAAAAGCATTTGATTTACCGTTAAAAGTGGAAGGAACTGCCTTTCAGAAGAAAGTATGGGAAGCATTGCAAACCATTCCTTATGGAGAAACCAGATGTTATGAAGAAATAGCAAAACAAATTGGAAATGAAAAAGCAGCAAGAGCAGTAGGAATGGCAAACCATCATAATCCAATTTTAATTGTTATTCCTTGCCATAGAGTCATTGGAAAAAATAAAAAATTAGTTGGTTTTGGAGCAGGTCTAGATGTAAAAGAAGCATTACTAGATGTAGAAAAAAATAATATAGAAAATAAGATAGGAGAATAGTATGAGTAAAGTAGCCAATATGCTAAATATGGTTCAAATTTTAAAAGATGGAAAAGTACATAGTTTGCAAAGTTTATCGAAAGAACTAGAAATATCCATCCGCATGATAAGACAATATAAAATAGAATTAGAACAGGCAGGAATTTATATTTCTTCTAGCACAGGAAAATATGGAGGCTATATCTTAGAGGAAGAACTGAATCACATTGATATTGGATTAACAGAGCAAGAAATTAACTTACTAGAAAAAATAGCGAAAAATGTAGAAAAAAGAAAAGAGCAAGAAGTTTTAATAAAAATACAAGAAGCTTATCATAAGAATAAAACGCAAGTAAATAAAAGAAAACTTCAAAAAATACAAGAATATGACCAAAAAATGACAGAAATATACAAACAAGTTAGAAAAGCAATTAACGAAAGAAGAAAGATGAAAATTACCTTTTTCTCAGTCAATTCTGGTATTACCAATAGAATTATTCATCCGGCAGAGTTATTTGAATATATTGACCAATGGTATGTAGCAGGATTTTGTGAATTAAGAAATGAAATTCGTATGTTTAAATTAGAAGATATTAAAGAATATACCTTATTAGATGAAAATTATACGCAAAAATTTACCATAAAAAAGAAATTGTGACAAATATATTACCTCAATATATGATAAGATAATCATATAGGAGGTATTTTTTATGTCGAAACAATATCAGTACCTATTATTCGATTTAGATGATACGTTAGTAGATGATTTAAAAAATAGAGCTTATGCCTTTTCCAAAATTTTAAAAAATAGAAAAGAAAAAATAACACAGGAAAAAATTCAAAAATTTATCGCAATAGATAATCAATTTTGGAAAGATAGGGCAAGTGGAAAAATAAAGGATCCTTATCCATTTAAAACAAAAGAAGAACAAACTAAATGGGTAAGAGCCCAACGCTTTTTAATCTATTTTAACAATCTTTCTTTAGAAGAAGCAATGAAAATCAATGAGCAATATATAGAAGCAATCAAAGAAAAAATTATTCCAATTGAAAATGCAAAGAAAGTTTTAAAATATTTATATGAGAAGCAATATAAAATTTATATTATTACCAATGGGCCCTATACAGCAATTAGAGATAAATTAGAAAAAAGTAATTTGATATCATATATTACAAATACATTTTCTGCAGATGAAGTGGGTTTTATGAAACCTAAAAAAGAATTTTATGAGGGATTTATGAACAAATATAGCCTATATCAAAAGGAACATATGCTAATTATAGGAGATGAAATAGAAAAAGATATTTTAGGAGGTATGTTGAATCAAATTGATACGTGTTGGTTTAATAAGGAAAAAATAGAAAATAACACTACAATTAAGCCAAATTATGAAATATCAAATTTAATAGAATTAAAACAAATCATATAAGAAGGAGAAAAAAACATGGAA
>CANPYN010000083.1 GCA_947588635.1 uncultured Clostridia bacterium | reverse complement strand
AGCGACGTAGTCGCCCTTTGTTCTCGCCGATTTGAGTTTGCGACTACAAGGAGCAAATCTCAAAGGCGATAGCGATTGTAGCATTTTTGTTGTATAGAAAAATCTTTGATTTTTCTATACAACAAAAAAAGACTAAATCTAGTCCGTCCAAAAAAAGAAAAAAAGAAAAGGATTTGCTCCTTTTCAATTTTGATAAAAATAATCCATTATTCCTGTATATATTCCCCATGCTAGTTTGTTTTGATATTCATCTGTTAGTAATAGTTGTTCTTCTTCTGGATTTGATAAAAAGCCGCATTCTACAATAGTTGTAGGTATTTCTACATGTTTTATAATATAAATATTGTCTATCTTCATTGGTACTCTTGTATTTTCTTTTTGTATTGATTCATTTAGACTGTTTTGTATAGATGTTGCGAGTTTTCTCCCTTCTTCATTTTCCTGTTTATAGAATGTTTGCCAACCCCAATATTGTTGCTGTGGAATTTTGTTTAAGTGTATAGATACAAATATATCTGCACTTGATTCATTTCCTATTTTTACTCTATTATGTATGTCAGATATTTTCTTTTGCTTTAATGTTTTACTGTCTATATCATATATTGCATTTTCATCAGATCTTGTTAATATTACTGTTGCACCTGATTGTTCTAATAAATTTTGTAATTTTAATGCTATTTTTAAATTACTCTCTGCTTCTGTTGTTCCGTGAACTACTTTCTGCTCCTTCATCAGGAACTCCATGCCCAGCATCTATTATAATAACTTTATTATCTACTGGAAGTGCAACGGTTTGCACTGTTTTTATATCCATATCGTTATTGACCTTATTATTGCTTATATTATATCCCGTTATTATATATGTAAATATAAACATTACCACTATTCCTAAAATTAATAATATTTTTCTTTTATGTATTACAATCATAAAAAACACCTCATATAATATTTATATGAGATGTTTTTTATTTTATTCTTATAATTAAAGTATATCTCTTCTATCTATAGCATACGAACTTCCCATCGTGGTTTTTGCTAAATGTTTAACCTGTGCTCCAACTTCTCCTATTTCTAGTGTATTCGAAAATCTTTTTTTGTCTGCTACTACAACTCCAATTGATATTGACGTAAGTGAAAATTGCTCTATAATACCTTTTCTATTTGTTACCTCAATATATCCCCTTTCTATGTCAATATCATTAAAATATTTTAGTACCTCTTTGTCAAATTCAGCAATTATGTTTTGGCAAACAACATCGTAATCAACATTTTCATCTACTATTGCAATAAAGTCATCTCCTCCAATATGCCCTACAAAAACATCTGAATCTTCTAATACATGTATGTTTTTAGTAATTATTCTCGCAGTTAATTTTATTATCTCATCACCTTTAACAAATCCATATAAATCATTAAATGCTTTAAAATTGTCTAAATCAATATATAATACGTGAAAAGTATCTTTTCTTAATAATCTTTTCTTTAATTCTGTTTGTATTTGCACATTTCCAGGTAATGCAGTAAGTGGACTAACTGTTCTATTTACCAGCATTAATCTTGTTATATTTTTTATTATATAATATATATATTTATTACTTGCATCTTTAGGAATTACATATTCGATGTTATTTTTCATAACAGATATTTTATGATTCTCATCATTTTTTGATGATATAACTAAAACAGGAGTAATACTATTATCTTCATTCTCTCTAATTTTCTTACATATATCTAAAATATTTGTATTAATTGATACTTCATTAATTATAATTAAATCAGGTATATTCTTAAGGGCAATATCCAAATTTATTGGATTTATATTTTTAAATCTAAATAATTTTTCTTTTTTGAATTTCTCTCTTAGTATTGTTACTAAATCATTTTCACAATCAATAATATATATTTCTTGAAACATTTAAATCTCCTATCCTTAGTATTCTTATTAAAATAATTATTCTTGTGTATAATTACATTTTCCTTTATATGTTGCTTCTGTGTCTTCTGTGCTAATAGCATGTATAATTACAGTATTTTCCCCTTCTTTTAAGTCAAATTTATAAGATATTTCTTTTTGTTCTGGATTATAACCTGAGTAATTTTCATCATATATATATTCCTGTCCATTTACTGTAAATTCTATTTTTTTAAATCCCATATCATGTGTCATTTTCATAACTAATGTATTTTTATCTCTTATAACTTCAATTATTGGATTATTTACTCCGTTAAATATTTTTTCTAATGTTTGTTCTTTTGCTAATCCATTTATTGCAGTAATTTTAAGTGTATTTTTTCCTCTTTTTACATCAATTACTGTTTCCAAAGACGTTTGATTTTCATTTTCTGCTTCAACTGTTACTTCCTCATCATCATTCCATTTATATGTTATATATTTTATCATATTATTTTCATCAGTTGCTGTAATTTTTAATTTACCATCTCCTATGCTTTCATCTACTTCTATTTTTGGCTTTTCTGTATCTTCTTCTATATTATAGTCTTGACTAGTTTCACTTTCCTCTCCATTTTGATCTATAACTTTTACCTTTAATGTGTTTTGCCCTTCTGGTATCTCCAATGCTTCTTCATGATTTGTTCTGCCATTCATTTCCATTTCTTTAGGTTCTTCGTCATTCCATGTATATATTATTTTACTAATTCCTGCTTCTGCTTTTGCTATTATCTTTAATTGATTTCCTTCTTGTTCTAATACTATTGGTTCTGGCCCTTTAATAGTTTTTTGATTCGTGTTTTGCTTTTTATACATTTTATATGCATATATTCCTATAATTATAATAGCAAAAATTAATATAGCTATACCAAAAAATATAATTATTTTCTTCATATCTCCTGAATTGTTTCCATTATATTTATTATTTTTTTTCTTATTATTTTGATTATTAGTTAATAATATCTGATTCATAATCTTCTCCCTTTTATAGATAAAATTATAACATAATTTTTTTATATTTGTAAATAAATTTAATGAAATTCGTAACTAAGGACAAGTTGATTTCCTTATTGTATACAAAAATCTCAAATATTATCAGTATAAATTCTGATTTTATATAGAACAAAGCGACGTAGTCGCCCTTTGTTCTCGCCGATTTGAGTTTGCGACTACAAGGAGCAAATCTCAAAGGCGAT
>CANPYN010000082.1 GCA_947588635.1 uncultured Clostridia bacterium | reverse complement strand
TGAACCGGGGATCAGAGTTTTGCAGACTCGTGCCTTACCACTTGGCTATAGCGCCATAAAATAAATTTAACATATAACATTATATTCAATTCATAAAAAAAAATGAATAAGAATAAAAAATAATTTTTGGAGCGGGAAACGGGGCTCAAACCCGCGACCTATGCCTTGGCAAGGCATCGCTCTATCAACTGAGCTATTCCCGCAAAAATAAAAGCATTATTATGATAACAAAATTAGTTAAAAAAGTCAATAGAAACAAATCTAATTTTATAAGTTGTTTATTATTGTTTGTTTTTTAACATAATTTTACTAAAATTTTACATAATGTGTTGAAAATATTGGAAAAATGATGTATAATTAATATGTATGAATACAATTATAATCATAAAAATTAATAATATATTATAAAAGGATGGTAAACATGAAAAAAATTAAAATTTTATTAATAGTATTAATATTAATTTTAGGAGGTGTATTTGTAAGTAATACATATGCAGCTGAAACAACAAGAAAATTAGGAGCACAATTGACAAGACCATTTGCTGATTCAAATTATCAGAATCCAAAATATCAGTATAGAGTGTCAGGAGATACAAATACTGATGTTCTTTATACAATTGTAAAAATATATGATGAAGCTGATAAAATAGAGAGTGAATTAGCATATACTAAAGCACTTTATTGTTTAAGAGGTGGAGTTGGATTTGGAGCAAATGGTGAAGATGTTTCAAATGATTTAGTTGAATATAAAGAAATTGGCGAAATGCATAAAGATGCAAAAACAATAATAGACAAGATGAATGAATATAAAACTGGAAAAGAAAGTAGTAATTTAAATATAAATAGAGAGGAAGAATTTACTATTCCAAAAACAGAAGGCGCATCAACAACACAGGTGACAAAAAAAGCTAATATATATAATGCAATATTATGGATATTAGATGAAGCATATTTACCAAAAGATATAACAAAAGATGGTAAAACTGTTTATGATGCTTCTGAATATAAAGATGAGTTATTAGATAAAGCAGGAGTCCCAAAGAGTCAGAGAAATGATATTACAGATAATGATATAGAAGTAATACAACAATTAGCATTATGGTATTTCACAAATTATGATGAGCAAAAAGCTAATGTAAAACCAACCGTATCACAAGCAACAATGTATCCAGCACAAATGTTAACTATAGGTTCGTCTAATAATAGTCTTACAACTCAAAGAAAAAATAATTTAAATAGACTTTACCAATACCTAGTATATGGTGCAATAGAAAATGCAGATACATATAAAATAGATTCAAGCACAAGCACAAGAACTAAAGAGGTTGAAGAAAATAAATTTGATAAAGAAAAACCACTAACTATAACAAGTACACAGGTAGGAAATGGAACTTATGATTATTATGAAATAGGTCCAGTTAAATTCACTGGAACTGGAAGAGAAACAGTAGATGCATCTAGCATCGTATTATATGATGCAAATGGAAATGTAATACCTAAAACTGTATCTATAAAAAGTGGAGTAGGAACTACAAATTCTGTTCATGTTATATATAAATTTGTTAAAGATGGAACAGAAGTCACTAGTTTAAATAAAGGACAAGAATATAAAATAAGAATATATAGGGCATTTGAAAATGGGAATATTGTGCTACCTAATGCATTATATGAAAAATATGATATGTCGAAATTTACATTAAAAGTAAGTTCTACATATTCATTAACAAGTGCAACATTTTTAAGTGCAGGAAATTCTACTCAACCAGTAGTAGAAATAGAAAAAGAAAAGAAATTTGATGATGATGAAATAACAACACAAGAACCAAAAGAATTTGATTTAAGCTTACGTAAATTTATAACATCAATAACACGTGACGGAGCAAAATTAGATATTGCAGATAGAACACCAAGTATAGATATAAGCAAGTTAAATACAGTTGATAGCAGAACAAATAAAAAAATAACAACAGCAACATATACACATCCAAAAAATGCTTTATTAGTGGAAACAGGAGATAAAGTAATATATAAAATAAGAGTGTATAATGAAGGTGAAATAGATGGTACAGCAACTCAAATAACAGATTATTTACCAAATGGATTACAATTTGTGGCAAAAGAAGAAAGTGATATAAACACTAAATATAATTGGACTGTATCAGAAGATGGAAGAACAATAACAACAGATTACTTAAAAGACACAACAATAAAAGCATATGATACAAGTAAAAAAACAGCAGAAACAGATGAAAAATGGCAAAAGGCTGCTGTAGGTGACAGTGGGTTATATTATGCAGATGTAGAAGTAGAATGTAAAGTAGTTGCAGAAGTTGGAGAAAAAGATCAAAGTCTAAGAAATATAGCAGCAATAACAGAAGACAATGGAGAAGATAGAGATTCACAACCAACAAAACCAGATCTAGACAACTATAATCCACCAGAAGATAATAGTACATATCAACAAGATGATGATGATTACGAAGATTTGGTATTAAAAGGAAAAGAATTCGACTTAAGTCTTCGTAAATTTATAACAAAAGTTGAAAGAGAAAATAAAGAGACTTTAGAGAAAGAAGAAATAGAAATATCATCAAGAGAACCTAAAATAGAAATAAAAGGATTGAAAGAAGGAACAACTGAAACAGCAAGATATGTACATCCAAAGAATAAATTAAGCCTAAAAAGAGGAGATATAATAACATATACAATAAGAGTATATAATGAAGGCGAAATAGATGGATATGCAACAGAAGTAAAAGACTATTTACCAGAAGGATTAGAGTTAGTTGATGGAGAAAATGAGATATGGGAAATAGAAGGAAATACATTAACAACAACAGCTCTAAATGATAAATTAATAAAAGGATATGACCCAAAAGTAACAACAGCACCAGAAGGAGAGAACTGGCAAAAAGCAACAGATGATGAAACAGGATTATATTATTATGATTTAACAGTAGTATGCAAAATTAAAGAAGAAGTTGAAGATGGAGCAACATTAACAAATATAGCAGAAATAGCTGGAGATAAAACAGAACCAACAGATATAGATGATAGAGATTCACAACCAAATAACTTCCCAGAAGACGACAAAAATAATCAATATGAGGGAAATGGAAATGAAAATGGATATTTCCCAGGAAAACAAGACGATGATGACTTTGAAAGAGTAACAGTTGAAGCTGACAAAATATTTGACTTAGCATTAAGAAAAAATATAATAGCAGTTAATGGAAAGAATTTGGAAGGAGAAGACGTAAGGATACCAA
>CANPYN010000081.1 GCA_947588635.1 uncultured Clostridia bacterium | reverse complement strand
GGAAGAACTATCTGATTCATCTAATATTAATAAAACTTATGATTTAATAAAAAAAATACATTTAGGTTAATTATATTAAATTTTTGTAACTTTATTAAGACATACCAAATTATTATAGGAGTAACTTTTCATTCACTCCTATAATAATAATTTTTTTATCCATATTTTCAACAGCTATTGTATTTAAAACAAATGTTCGATATGATAGTGCCATATATAAATGTAGGGAGCTGATTTTATGAATGAATATGAAATTGAAATAAAAAACAATTCAATTATTCATAAAGATAAATCTTTAAATAGATTAGATTTGTCTTTTTTAAAGCATATAGAATTAAGCGAATAGAAAAAGAGCAAAACTATATTGAAAAAATGGAAATTGAAATTTCTAAAATGAAAAAAGATAGTACTGCACTCATTAATCAAATAACAACAATTTCTTGCATTTTTATTCCCTCTATATCAAATACTTTTTCAATGTGGGATAACCTTTCTAATGAAAGTTGTGCAGCATTAACTCGGGGATAATATAATACATACTGAAAATAAAATAAATTAAGGAATACTATATCTACTAGGTCAGAAAGAGTTTGACTCAACTAGGACCTGCCCCGAACTGATGCTAAGCGTCAACAAAAGCCATTCAAACCAATGGTTTTTTATTTTATATTATTCTAATTCATTAATATTTTTTTGTCCTTCCTGTATTATTTGTTGTTCATCCTCTTGTTGCCTTTTTTGTGCATTATCTTTACTATTTGTTGGAGTATTTATTGTTGCTTTTCCTATTTCATTAGGCGATATTGTATATATCATCTGATAAAATTCTTCTATTCCAATCTCCATCATTTCATACTTTGAAAATTTCTTTATTTCATCTTGCATTTCCGTGTATTGATTAATCAATTTATGTTTCTGTCTATCATCTATTGCATGCTTATTTTCAATATCTTGAACTGTACATTGAGACATCATATATTTAATTACATCTTCTCTCCTATAAGTTATTTCTCCTGTTTGTGGATTTACTAAAACACATACAGATATATTTTGGGACGGAATTATTTGACTTGTGCATGCATCTGCAAATCTATCCATATTATCATTTTGCTCATTATTTAATTCAATATCATGAATTTTTAAAAATACTCTATCTTGTCCTTTATCATGATTTCTATAAAAACTATCCATTGTATATTCTGATGGAACTTTACCTTGTTCTTGCATTTGTTTAAATTTACTTCTTGAATTGCAATCAAATGTAATTGCTCCTTCTTTGCCTTCACTATAGAATACTTTTTGTCTTTCATCTGAAGTATATTGTCTTAAGTTACTATTCGCTTCACTAGGATTTAATCCATTTTTCATTATAGATTCTAAATCGTTTATCGGACTATGTCTATAATATTCTAGGGGTAATTTTTTCTTTTCCTCATCTAATCTATACATTTTATAATTCTCCTATCTTTTCTATAAATGAAATAGTTTTTTTAAAAAGTTTAATATTTTCTCATAAAATCTTTCTTTTTTTAATTCAACTGGTAAAATATTATATGCTACTTGATTGTTCTCTTCATTTTCTATGATTGTTTTCTTTTTCCTAAATATATCATCAAGATTATATTGTTTTCTTTTTTCTTCTTCTTCTTTTTTTCTATCATATTTTTCTTTTGCTTCGATTCTTTCTTTTTGATATGGTGTAGCCCAATAATCTCTGAATATATTAGCAAATATAGCTTTAGTTTCTTCTAATAAGTCCTGTTCTTCAAAGCTTTTACTTATATCAACAGAAAAATTGTATTCTTTATCCATTTTGTCTTTAAATGTATTAATCATTGTTTGTGGTATTTTATTTACACTTTCTTCTGGTACATATTTTAATATTTCTATAACTTCTTTATATGCTTTTGGATAATTGTCTTCCATCTTTAGTTTCCTCCATTATACTCTGTATTAAATTCTTTTGTTTTCAATAAATTCAAATAAGGTATAACATTATATAAAGAAAGATACCTTTATATAACACTAAATCCCATAAAAGTATCCGGACTGGATCGATTAAGGAGAGTATTTGAAAAAAATTTTTTCCCAATTTTTGCTCAAAAAAATTTGATTAATCAACTGATAAATTTAGTACCTTGGTCGAAGTGTTCTTATAGGACTTTTCAAAAGAATTTTAAAAATCAATAACTACACAGCGTACACAAAAGTATATTTATCGAAATGATGTAAGTTAAATAAGTATTATTTATATTTTTTAAATATATTTAACAATAATAAAATCAAAGTCAGAGCACTTATTATAATTCCATATATAGTTGCATAAATTTGAATTGCGGTCCAACCACTGAATGACCACTCTTGTTGATGTAATGAGAATTCATAACATACTTGTTTTAAATGAAAGGGCATTATCATTGATATTATAATAATTGCTGTTCCTAATATTACAGATATAACTTTTTTCTTATCCATAAAATTACTCCTCCTCATCACTTACTATTTATATTGATAATTATACTAAATTTTATAAAATTTCTCAATAGCTTTAATTTAATTGAAAAATGTCTATAAATGGCAATAATAATTTCCGGTTTATTATTGACATTTATATTATGCAAGAATGTTTTAAAAAAAATTGACAAATTTTAAAATTTTAAGTATAATATTTATAGGAAATAAGTAACCACAAACGTGGTTACCGTGTAATATGTAAAAAACACATCAGACTGGCAAGTTACAGATGTGTTTTTTATTGTCTATTTGCTTAAAAATACTATAAATATAATTAAGGCAAATACTATAATAGTTTCGACAACTAATGCAAATAAAAGTAAGTATATTATTTCTAATAAAACAGCTTCTATCATAGCACCACCTCCTCACACACAATATAAGTTGTGGATTAAAAGTGGCAACCACATCTGCAATTATTCTTATTTCCTATGTTAATAATATACTATAAATTTGACTAAATAACAAGCAAATTCCTAAAATTATTATTAATTTTCATAAAAGGATTGGAACTTGTCCCATAAGTTGAAAATTGACTAGAGAAAAAAGTTCATTGTCAATGGGTATAGAGATATTAATTGCAATGTGTTAGCACATTGCACATTTGGAGCAATTAAGGATGTTATTTGCGAAAAATTTTACTCCCACATTTGCTTTGGAAAAATAATTCGATTAATCAACTGTTGAAATTAGTATAGCATAAAAGAACAACAGTGGGCTTTTTTGATGTCAGACTATTTAAATTTATTTTAAAGCCCACGCTCGTTGTTCGTCCGCCAAA
>CANPYN010000080.1 GCA_947588635.1 uncultured Clostridia bacterium | reverse complement strand
TGAAAAAATTTTGTGTGGAATATTTGCGAAGCTTTGTTGAATAGGGAAAATCTGAGATCTTTCCTATTCAACAAAATAATTTATATTAATAACATTTACAATTATTTTTTATACTAAACAATTTAATTCTTTTTTTACATGAGTCAGGATTCTTGCTATTTGTTTGTCCGTAGATTTTTCCTCAATTCTTGTAATTTCTGATAGTATTACTGCTATTTTTTCTTCTTGTTTCAACATCCTTTTCATAATTTCAAGCTTTTCCTCTAGTTCGAAAAGTTTATTCTCTCCTTTCTTTATTATATCTCTAACTGCTTGCCTAGTTATTCCTTGATTTTCTGCTATTTCAGATAGAGATAAATCGTTGTCGTAGTAGTCTTCTAAGATTGCTAATTGTTTTTCAGTTAATAGCTTACCATAAATTTGGCAAAGCATACTTATCTTAACATTCTTTTCCATATTACTACCTCACAAATTTGTAATGCTATATAACTTTACACTATTTTTTAGATTTTGTCAAGTATTTTGCCAAGATAATATCTGATTTTCCTATATGGAATATTTGCGAAGCTTTGTTGAATAGGGAAAATCTTTGATTTTTCCTATTCAATAAAAAATCACACCAAACAATTAATTTAGTGTGGTTTTAAATTTTTTATATATTTCATTCTATAAAATTTAATTTATTTATTATTTCACTGCCTATAATTTCATTTGCAAATTGTACTAATTCATTAAATAGTCCTATTTGTCCTCTATTATGAGTATCTATTCCATATAACACTTTAACATTATATTTTGAAACAATTTCCCAAAATTCTCTATATGGATATACTACATTTTTTAATTTGTCTCTTTGCTCTTCAATTGGCAAATTAACTATAACCTTATTTTCATAATACACTTTTTTAAATATGTTGTTAAGATTTATTTCTAATGGTACCTTGTATTTTTCAGCAGATTCACAAATAATATTTATAGCCTTTCTTTCTATATTACCAAATCCATTTCTTGCATTAATAAACACATCCGGATGAGCAATTATATCAGGTATACCTAATTCTATGGCTTTACTAATATATTCTGCATATTTTATTATCTCTATATCTGTAAATTTTACTTTCCCATTAAAATCAATTATTTTTAAATTTCCATTATTATCATAAATAAAATGCTGACCTAAAATAATCTTATCAACATCTTTTTTTAATTCTCTTAAATTCTCCTCTTCACCTGGTAAATATTCAACCTCATATCCAGATTCTATTTCTATTTTATCAGAATATTTCTCTCTTAATTTCTTTATGCTATCTAAATATTCCTTTCTTTCAGAATATTCCATTCTCATGTTTTCTCTTTTATCAATTTTATTCTTCTGTGGACAATGGTCTGTAAAAGCTATTTTTTTAAATCCCATATTTATATATTCTAATATATATTCTTCATCTTTCATATCTAAATCTGCATGTCCACATCTGTATGTATGCTGATGATAATTAAAATTTTGCATATTTATCTTCCTCCTATCACTATGTCTTTAATTGATTTCTGTATAATTATGTTCACATGCTCTTATTAATCTATTCATTATTGCAAGTCCTAACCCTTCTTTTTTTACCCCTTCTATTATAACTAAATCCGAATTGTATGAATCTACTTTTCTAAGCAATGTAAATATATTTTTGCTTATGTCCTCTAAACTTTCTCCTAAATCTAATTTATTCTCTGTTTTATATTTATTTAAATGTTTTGTCCTTCCTAATACTAATATGTTCTTACCAGAAGCTATTTCCTTATTTATTTTATCTATAAGTTTATTTTCATCATCACTGTATATTAATAAACACTTTGTATTTGGTGCATAATGTCTATATTTCATACCTGGTGACATTACTTTCTCATTTGGATTACATTCTTCCATTATCTGTTTTTCTATAACTATATCAATTCCTAATTTTTTTATATCTTCAGCAGTTATTTTTCCTGGTCTTAATATATGTACTTTATTCTCTATAACTCTTACAACTGTAGATTCTACTCCTATATCTGTCATTCCACTATCTAATATATAATCTACTTTTCCATCTAACTCCTCAATTATATCTTCAATTTTTGTTCCACTTGGCCTTCCAGATATATTTGCACTAGGTGCTGCAATAGGTAAATCTGCACATTCTATAAGTTTCCTTGCTATTCCATTGCTTGGCATTCTTATTCCTACTGTTTCTAATCCAGCTGTTACATTATTCGGAATATTATTTTTTCTATTAAATATAACTGTTAACGGTCCTGGCCAAAAATTATTTATTAATTTTTCTTCTACTTCACCAATTTCTTGAACTAATTTGTTTAACATATCAATGCTTGCAATATGTACAATTAAAGGATTATCTGGAGCTCTTCCTTTTGCTTTAAAAATCTTATTTACTGCTTTTTCATCTAGGGCATTTGCACCTATTCCATAAACTGTCTCTGTTGGAAATAAAACTATTCCTCCATGTTTAATACAATCAGCCGCTTCCTCTATTTTATTTATATCCTCATTTAATCTCAAATCTGCATATTTTGATTTCATAATTCAATCATCCTTCTTTAGATAAATTGATGTTTACGCTTCTTGGGCAGAAATGGATTTTCTTCCCACAAACAACAATTTATTTCTTAGGATTAATATTATACTATATTTTTACTTATTTTTCAATTAATTGAATATTTTAACAAATTTTGAAAAAAATATATTTATGGGAGGGGGAATCAATCTGGATATTATAAAAATTATTTCTTTATCTCTTAGCTCTTTAGTAATCTTATTTTTACTAACTAAATTAATGGGAAATAGAGAAATGTCACAACTCACTATGTTTGATTATATCGTAGGAATTACAATTGGTTCTATTGCAGCAGAAATGTCTACTTCTTTAGAAAATGATTTTATGCAACCAGTTGTTGCAATGTTAGTTTATGGGTTAGTCTCTGTATTTATTTCATATTTAACATGTAAAAGTTTAAATATACGCAGATTTTTTTCTGGTAGAGCAAAAATTCTTCTTGATAACGGAAAACTATATAGAAAAAACTTTAAAATGTCTAAAATAGATTTAGATGAATTTTTAATGGAATGTAGAATAAATGGCTATTTTAATTTAAGTGATATTCAAACTGCAATATTAG
The DNA here is from genome assembly GCA_947588635.1 of uncultured Clostridia bacterium. Classification (GTDB taxonomy): domain Bacteria; phylum Bacillota; class Clostridia; order TANB77; family CAG-508; genus CAG-452. The sequence continues at coordinate 216 of CANPYN010000080.1, read as the reverse complement.
AATCTAATGGTAAAATAAGTTTTCTTCCTAAAACTTTAAAACGTCCTGCAACACCTGAGGACTTAAACATTTCACCCTCTCAAGAAAATATTGTATATAATGTAATTTTAGATGGTGTATTGTTAAAAGAAAATTTAGAAAAAAGTGGAAATAATATTAATTGGTTAGAAAATAATTTAAAAAAGCAAGGAATTAATAATATGAAAAAAGTATTCC
>CANPYN010000079.1 GCA_947588635.1 uncultured Clostridia bacterium | reverse complement strand
TTGAAGTGCACCCCAAATGTTAGACAAAAATCTAACATTTGGAGGTGTATTTTTATGAGCAAATATTCTCCTGAATTTAAATTAGAGGTAGTAAAATATTGTATCGAAAAACATCATGGTCCTAAAGATGCCTCTAAACATTTTTCGATACCAGCATATTCTACTGTTGAAAAATGGATTAAAAAATATAATGAACATGGAGAAAAAGGACTGTTTAAGAATTTAAAATCTTCATATAGTGGAAAATTTAAGCAAAATGTGATAGAATATATGCATGAAAACCATCTATCAGCAACGCAAACAGCAATACATTTTAATTTAGGAAGCATAGATCAAGCACTTAGATGGGAACGTATATATTATGAGGAAGGACCACAAGCACTCTATGAAGAACGACGTGGTAGAAAAAAGAATATGAGTTCTAAACCAAGAAAAAAGAAATTATCTAAAGAAGTAGAAGAAGATTTAATTTCTGAAAATCAAAGATTAAGGATGGAAAATGAATACTTAAAAAAATTAAATGCCTTAGTTCAGGAAAGAATAAAGCGAGAGAACAAGAAAAAGTAGAAGTCGTTACAGAATTAAGGCACAAATATAAGTTAACGGCTTTATTGAAATTAGCAGAAATGCCAAGAAGTACATATTACTACTATCTTAAACAATTAAATAAAAAAGATAAATATAAAGAAATAAAAAAAGAAATAACTTCAATTTATCATGAAAACAAAGGTAGATATGGTTATAGAAGGATGACTATGGAACTTCATAATAGAGGATTTGTAATTAATCATAAAACCGTTTTAAAACTTATGAAACAATTGGGATTGCAATGTTTTGTAAGAATGAAAAAATATAAATCATATAAAGGTGAAATTGGTAAAATATGTGATAATTTGTTAAGACGTGATTTTAAAGCTAATAAACCTAACCAAAAGTGGGTTACAGATGTTACTGAATTTTCTCTTTTTGGAACTAAACTTTATCTATCTCCAATAATTGATTTGTTTAATGGAGAAGTTGTTAGTTACAACATTTCTGAAAGACCAGTATTTTATCAAGTTATGGATATGTTAGAAAAAGCTTTTAACAAAATACCTGATAATACTAATCTAATATTACATTCAGACCAAGGATGGCAATATCAAATGAAACAATATCAATATGCTTTAGAGAAAAAAGGAATTAGACAAAGTATGTCAAGAAAAGGTAATTGTTTAGATAATTCTTGTGCTGAGAATTTCTTTGGACTATTAAAATCCGAATTATTGTACTTACAAAAATTTGAATCCATAGAACACTTTAAAAAAGAATTAATTGAATATATAGATTACTATAATAATAAAAGGATTAAAGGCAAATTAAAAGGAATGAGTCCTGTAAATTACAGAATTCATTCCCTAAGAGTAGCCTAATATAAACTTAATCAAAAAGTGTCTAACTTTTTGGGTTCAGTTCATGTTTTCATAGCTCTTTTTTTTATTTATTTTTGTTTCCTATAAAAATATACTGCAGAGATAGATGATAATATTATTAGAAATATTAAAATATTTTGACTTTCAGGCATACCTGTTTGAGGTAATTTGTTAGGATATACTGTGTTATCTACAGTTTCATTATTATTTTTATTATCAACGTATTTATCGTTATTGTTGGTTGGTTTTTTATTATCGCTATTATTTTGATTGTTATCATTTGGATTTTTATTTTCTGGATTATTTGTATCAGGCTCACTTACATCAGGATCATTTACGTCTGGGGTATTTACATCAGGATCCTTTATTTCAGGAGTATTATTGTCATTATCATCTTGAGAGCTATCTGGATCTTGCGTAGTAGGAGGTTCAGTAATATCCTCTTTACTATATACAAATTGTCCAACATAATTTGCTCCTAAAGATTCATTCCATATATTATTATTTGCCAAACGAATACATTGATAATTGTTATCATCTAAATAATTGCCATATTGTGAAATTCTTAAATACACTTTATATTCTGTTTCTTCAAAATCATCTGAAGGTGTAATTGTTAAATTTAGTTTGGAAATAGTTTTTGTATTCCAAGTGGTTGGATCTAAATCACTTACAAGTTCAAACTTTTTTGAATCACTTTCTAATATGACAGAAACTTTTTTATTATTTACTAGATTTGCAAATCCAACGTTTTCAATATCTAATTCAAGATTTATTTTATTGTCTATAATATTTATGTTTGAATTTCTTAAGACAAATCTATAACCAAGATGATTTGCAATGTATAAATATCCACTTTTTCCTTTATAAAGTTCATCATCACCGTTATATATTTCGTCTCTCCAAGAATTTATTACATCTTCATCATAATCATAATTAAGGTAAGTTGTATGAGTTCTAAATGCCTCCTTAGACATATATTCTGCCGTATTTAATTTGTCGTTTTCTTCATCTCCACGAGTTGCAACAACTTCTCCACCATATAAAGTATGAAGAGCTTGATTTTCAAGCCAAGAAATTTCTATTTCTCTATTTTGAAAAGTTCCAAGATCACTATGTGAACCAAGATATCCATCATTGAAAAGACCAACTCTGTATTCTTTAGTTCCTTTGACAGTTATATTTTCATTTAATTTCTCTCTATCTATTTTTGCAAAATCTACATAGTATTTAGGTTGTCTAACACCAATCTTTAATTCTTCAGGAGTATTTTCAAGCATCAAATTTAAAGCTTGAGTTACATTTTCAGGCTTAGAGATATCACTTGAGTGCATTTCACCCCAAGGACCAAAGAAACCAAGCTCCACATAAGAGATTACATCTATATTTTTTGTAAGTATAGGGCATAGCTGTTCTATGTGTTTTAGTATCATATCAAGTGAAGGCTCAAGATTTGCATCACCTTCAAAGTTATCATAAGCAAATCTTACAATTACTGTTGAACCATTTTCTTTGATTTTATTTAAGATATTATCTAACATATTTAACATATCTTCTGATAATTCTAAATCTTCATTTTTATTAACTTTGCTAGAAAAAGCACCAATTCCTAATCTTAGATGAATTAAGTTTCCTTCTAATAAATAAGCTTCTGGTTCTTCGTTGCCTGAAACTTCAAAATTATAGTAAAGATATGAATAAAATCCTCTCTCTGGATTATCAAAAGTATCTAGAGTTTCAGTATAATCTATTTGTTGATTTAAATTATTTACATCTTTTGTGTTGCTTAATTTAGTGAGTTCAACTGCATTACTACGATTTAAAACAATAGAAAGTGATAAAACAAGTAGTAATGACATAATGAACATAAATTTAAATAATTTTTTCATTTTGATCACCTACAACTCAATATTATAGCATATTTCAAGGAAATAGTCAATTTTAGGGGATATTGACAAATTGCCCATTAATAAATATAATAATAATATTGGTAACTATACCACATAAGATAAATATAAGGAGAGATAGAATGTTTTATTCAGATAAAAGATTTTTATATTTGATATTAATAGTTTTAGTATTAATGAGATTAATGGGGATGTCTCAAGTTGAGTGGGTAATATTATTACTTACTATACCAGGAGTATTAATAGCTATAACTTTCCACGAGTTTGCACACGCTTATGCTGCAACGAAACTTGGAGATGATACTCCAATGCTTGAGAATAGACTAAATTTAAATCCATTATCACATATTGATCCAATAGGATTTTCATTGCTATTATTTGCAGGCTTTGGTTGGGGAAAACCAGTAGCAATAAATCCTAGAAATTTTAATCGTAAATATTCACAAACAGCAGGAGAAGCTATTGTTGCATCTGCAGGACCAATAATGAACTTTATTATTGCT
>CANPYN010000078.1 GCA_947588635.1 uncultured Clostridia bacterium | reverse complement strand
TTACAAATTTTAAATTTGTGTTATTATATGTATATACAGTTGTTATTTTTTATATCAATTTTAAGAAAGGAAAATTGTATTATATACAATATAAATTTATTATGAAAAATTATTATGATTTACTAGAAGTAAGTGAAAATGCTTCTTTTGAAGTAATCGAAAAAGCATATAGAGTGCTTGCGCAAAAATATCATCCAGATAAATGGCCCAATAACCAAGCATATTGGGCAGAAGATAGATTTAAAGAAATTACAGAAGCATACCAAACTCTATCAAATGCTAATCTTAGAAAAGAATATGATTTAAAATTAGGCTTAAATAATTCATATAAAGACAAATATAATGTACTATATGAAGAAAATCAAAATTTAAAACATGAGGTAAATGTTATGAAGATTAGGAATAAATCGAATCAATATAATAAACAGCCAAATAATAATAATACAAATAATAATAAAACTAATTATATTAAACGATATACGTCTACCATTAAATCACTCATATATGATGAGGCACATAAAGAATCAGATGAACGTTCTAGAGATTTAAAGGCTTTAATTCTAACAATAATAATTATTGCAATTTTTATATTTATAGCTTGGAAAGTCCCATTCTTGCATAATTTTATATTCCCATAAAAATGGGAATATTTTTTTATCTTTCACTTATAATATTTTAATATAGATACCACTTCATATTTTTGTAAATATTAATTTATTGGTTTCTGTAAAAGTATACCTATTAATGCTATATTCAAAATAAAAAGAGGTGTAATTATGGCATTAGATTACAACATTATTGGTGAAAGGTTAAAACAAGCAAGAATAAATAAAAAACTTACTCAAGAAAAGCTTGCTGAACAATTAGATGTTTCTGTTGCATTTTTAAGCAGAATTGAACGTGGTAGTTCTTTTATAAATTTAAAAAGATTACATCAAATATGTTCTTTACTTGATGTAACTGAAGGTGAAATTTTAAATGGGGTATCTAAAGATTCTCATGGTTACTTAAATAAAGATTTATATAATTTAATTAAAAATTGTCCACCAGAAAAAATGAATCTTATTTATAATATTGCAAAAGTAATTGTAGATAACTAAATAATCTACATTTTTTTACAAATCCCTTTATTTTTTCTTAAATATATTGTATAATATTATAGGATATAATTATAAGGAGGAGTTCTTATGTGGAGTTTTTGGTTGATTGTTGCAGGAATTTTTTTTGCTATCGAAATTGCAACAATTGGTTTTCTTATGTTTTGGATTGGTATAGGTGCTCTTCTTGCAATGATAACTAGTTTTATAACTGATAATGTCTTTATTCAAACAGCTGTATTTGTTATAAGTTCATGTATATTAATTCCATTTACAAAACCATTAGCAGATAAATTTACAAATAAAAAATCTTCTCAAACAAATAGTTATTCTCTTATTAATAAACATGGAATTGTAATAACAGATATTAATCCAATTGAAGGTGTTGGGCAAGTTAAAGTAAATGGAGAAATATGGTCTGCTAAAACGGAAGATGAATCAAAAATTTTAAAAGGTACTGAAATAACCGTTATTAAGATAGATGGTGTAAAATTAATTGTATCACCTATAAAAATAAATTCAGTACTTTAATGATCTAAGTTATCAATATTATATAATATATATTTTAGGAGGAATTAAAATGCCATTTTTACTATTTTTAATTATACTATTAGCTATCATCATTTTTATAGCAATAAAATCTATTAAAGTTGTTAAACAATCTGAAGTTTATATCATTGAAAGACTTGGTAAATTTCATAAGATTGCTGACGCTGGTCTTACAATAATTATTCCTTTTGTTGACAATGTAAGAAGTGTTGTAAGTTTAAAAGAACAAACAATGGATATACCACCACAAGGAGTTATTACAGAAGATAATGTTACAATAACAATTGATACTGTTGTCTTCTATCAAATTACAGACCCAGCAAAGGCTGTATATGAAATTCAATCTCTAAAAAGAGGTATTGAATACTTAGCTCAAACTACAATTCGTGATATCGTTGGTAAAATGAATTTAGATTCAACTTTTAGTTCAAGAGATTTAATTAATAATAAATTAAGAATGACCCTAGATGAAGCAACGGATAAATGGGGTTGTAAAGTAAATAGAGTTGAGATTAAAGATATTAGACCACCAGAAGATATTAAAGACGCAATGGAAAAACAAATGAATGCAGAAAGAAATAAAAGAGCTGCTATACTTCAAGCTGAAGGTGAAAAGCAAGCTGCAATCACTATAGCAGAAGGTGAAAAAGAAGCTGCCATACTTCAAGCTGAAGCTGACAAAGAATCAAGAATTAGAAGAGCATCTGGTGAAGCTGAAGCAATTCGTGAAGTTGCAAAAGCTAAAGCTAAAGAAATTGAAATGGTTTATGAATCAATTAAAAAATCAAATCCAGATGATAAACTTGTTCAATTAAAATCTTTAGAAGCATTAGAAGAAGTTGCCAAGGGAGATGCAAACAAAGTGTTTATTCCATTTGAAGCAACTGGCGCACTTGCAAGTTTAGGATCAATTAAAGAAGTCATGAAAGACAATAAGAAAAAGAAAGAATAAATTAATTAAATATTTTCTTTTTTAGGACGGACTAGATTTAGTCATTTTTTAAATGACTAAATCTAGTCCGTCCTAAAAAAGAAAAATTTTTTTGCTATTCTTCTAATCCAAAGCTTATACCTAATGCATTATTTATTTTACCCATTATCCTATCATCTTCGATATGCCCAATTTTTTCTTTTAATCTACTTTTATCAATTGTACGTATTTGTTCTGCTAAAATTACAGAATCTGATTTTAATCCAAATTCTTTTGAGTCCAACTCAATATGTGTGGGTAATTTATTCTTGTTTAATTGTGATGTTATAGCTGATACTATTACTGTGGGGCTATATTTATTTCCTGTATCATTTTGTATTACTAAAACTGGTCTTATTCCTCCTTGCTCTGATCCTATAACTGGGCTTAAATCTGCATAAAACATGTCTCCTCTTTTGACTATCATATTCTTCACTCCTGTTTACTTATAATAGTTCGATTAATCTATATTTTAGATATCAATTGAGAATAAGAATATAATTTACTTGAATCCCTTATATATCATTTGAAATTTCTTTTAATTTAAAAGCTAATATATCTTCCTTTTGTAAATTATTTATTTTAATCTCATTATATAATATGTAAATTGATGTTTTTTGTGTTATATCTTGGATTTCTAATCTAGTTGGACTTGCTGTACTTTTATTAATATATAATTTTTTATAAGCTATATATTTATTCCCGTTTTTTAATTTTGTTTCTAATACTATTTCTTTTTCATTTTCTGATACATTTGTTTCATTTGATTCCATATAATCATTTATAAAACTCATTAATGTAATTGTATTTTCTCCTATATATGGATAATTTTCATATATTTTATTTAAGCTTAAATTACTATTCTCTACTTTTAAATTTGTTCCATCATAAGTAAATGAAATTCCTCTTACATTTTCTGGTTCTAGTATTTCATGTTTAAATAAATTACTATCTTTTATACATTTTTCTTTCATCACATATACGTTTGTATTTTTATTAGATTCTATTGTAACATTTGCAGTTAATTCATAAGAATTAATATCTAAAATATAATTTGCAATTTCATCAGCTGATTTATTACTCATATTATTTCCAAATTTAATATTTTTATAATTGCTTTTTATAAAAAATATGGCAATTATTGCAATTATTATAATTGTTATAATTATAATTATTTTTTTCATAAATTTTCCCCCCTTAAATTAAATAAATTATTGTTTGTATAATGAAATTTGTTTAGGCAATTGTTATAACATTTTATATTAATATTTCTAACCTCACATGCTGGCGCAGGATGTTGCCTGCGAGGTCACTACCTCGGTATCCAAAATATTAATATAAAATGTTATAACAATTGCAAAAGAAAAAC
>CANPYN010000077.1 GCA_947588635.1 uncultured Clostridia bacterium | reverse complement strand
ATTTTTGAATATAAAAATGTACATTTTTATACATTCTTATTTTCAAATTTTCTTACATTCCTATTTTATCATTAACATTAATATATATTTTTTATATTGAACCTTTTATCTTCCTGTCTACATTGGGAATTCAGGACAGACCCCTTTTGTTTTTTGAAACAAAAGAGGGTCGGTCCCTAGAATTCCTTTTCGGGCGGACAGAGTCGTCCACCCATACACCGTTTGTAATGGATTTATGTTTAGTTGTATTTATTCCTCTTAATTTTATTATAGGGATTTCGTATTCCTTTGTCAATATTTTTTACTTTTTGTCATTTATTTATCTTATTTTTGTAATATATTTGTAATATTTTAAGTTAAAAAATGAAAAATCCCCATTATTTCAAGAAGTTATGCGTAAAAAAAATCCACATACATACTATGTAGATTTATCTAAAAAATTATGGAATTTAAAAATAGCTTATTAGAAAAAAATAAAATATTATAATTTCAACGAACCTTAATATACATATGAATAATGTATATTAAGGTTCGTTTCTAGTTTTATCATATGTGTTTATATATTCTAAAAGTTTATTCATTTCGTTTGATATTTCTGATTGTTCATAATCTTCATTATATTTGTACATTCCACACATTTTATGTAATAGAGTATTAGCTACCGAAAGCTGTTCTATTTCAAACTTGCTTTCATCAATATTCGCAATAAAATTATTTTTTTTAACATATTCTATATACTTATCTAAATCTGTTTCTCCTGTTATATCATAAAATTTGTCTTGTATTCTTGTTACTATGTGGTATGGGAGTTTATTATATGTTATTAAGAATGGTGTAGTATACTTAGAAAATTTACTTACGAATATTTTATATAAATCACCACAGTTCCCATTAAGAAACACATTTTCTGCATCTAAATTCATTTCTTGCATTTTTCTTTTTATAATTTCAATTAGTTCCATTACTTCTACATTTAAATTGTTCATATGTTACTCCTATTTTAATACTATTCCATTTTGCTTCATTATTTTAAATGCCATTTCGTTATATTCATCCCTATTATGCATTGGTGAATTATATGTTTCTACTGCATTTTTATATATTATAACTTTTATGTCTAGATTGTGTTCATTGATATATGTTTTTAATGGAAGAGCAAAATTCATTACGCATAAATCTGTACAACAACCTGTAAGTACAACTTCTGTTATCTTATCTTTATTTTCTTGAATATATTTCATAAACTCGTTAGTTATAAACCCACATGTTGAATTTTTTCTGATTAATTTCATTTTATCTTTGTATGGTACAAGTTCTTCTATTAGTTCTGCCTCTTCTGTTCCTAAAATACAGTGTGCAGGAAAGTTTTCAAATTCTTTTGAATTTTTATCATGTCCTTCTTGAATACTTATTATATCGTCATTATTATTAATGCACTCTTCTATTAATTTTATAATGTTAGGAGTAATATTATTTATCTGTTTGTCTGCAAGTGCTCCTTCTTTTACAAATCCATTTATCATATCAATTACTAATAAAAGTTTTTTCATATTATTAACCTCTCATATTTGAAATTACAAAGTTCCATGAGTCTCTGCACATTTCTTCTATTCCTCTTTTTGCAACCCATCCAAGTTCTTTTTCTGCTTTTGTTGGATCTGCATAATATATAGCTAGATCGCCATTTCTTCTAGGTGCAATTTTGTATGGAACATCAACATTATTTACCTTTTTAAATGCTTCTACTATTTCTAATACAGTATATGCTGTTCCTGTTCCTAAATTATATACGAATACACCATTTTTCTCCTTGTCCAATTTTTCTAAAGCTTTTATATGACCAATCGCTAAGTCAACTACATGTAAATAATCTCTAGCCCCTGTACCATCTTTTGTTCCTTCATAGTCATTTCCAAATACATTTAAGTGGTCTAATTCTTTATTAGCCACTTTCATTATAAATGGCATTAGATTATTTGGTATTCCTTGTGGTTCTTCTCCAATTAACCCACTTTCATGAGCTCCTACTGGATTAAAATATCTTAAAATAGCAATATTCCATGAATTATCTGATATATATAAATCTTCTAAAATTTGCTCAATCATTGATTTAGTGGTCCCATAAGGATTTGTGGTTTTTCCCCTTCCAAGTTCTTCAATATATTTTGGTGTACCAGGATCTCCATAAACTGTTGCTGATGAACTAAAAACTATTTTTTTACAGTTGTATTTTATCATTATTTTTAAAAGAGTTAGAGTTCCTGCTACATTATTTTGATAATACTCTAGCGGTTTTTCAACAGATTCTCCTACTGCCTTTAATCCAGCAAAATGGATTACTGACTCTATATTATTTTCCTTAAATACATTTTCTAATTTTTTTTCATCTAATATATCTACTTCATAAAATTTAAAATCTTTACCTGTTATTTTTTTAATTCTATTTATTGCTTCTGGTTTACTGTTTACTAAATTATCTACTATAATTATATCTTCATCTCTATTTAAAAGTTCTACTACTGTATGACTACCTATATATCCTACTCCTCCAGTTACTAAAATTGACATGTAATTTCACTCCATTCTTTATTAAATTTATATTTAAAGGTCTTTTATGTATTTATCAATTCCTCTTGCTGCTATTTTTCCAGATTCTATTGCTTTACAAACTGTTGCTTTGTTTTGTGATACGTCGCCTCCTGCAAAAACTCCTTCTATATTTGTCATACTATTTTCATCTATTTTTATTAGTCCTTTTTCATCTAATTCAATTCCTTCATTTCTAATTAGTTCTTTGTCTGGTTTTAATCCTATTGCAAATATTATAGAATCAGCATTAATAGAAAACTCACTATTCTCTATATCAACTACATTTTCAGTAGATGAATCTGTTTTTATACAATTAACTTTTTCTATATCTCCATTATCAACATCTACACTTAAAACTCTCGTATTGTATATTATTTGTACTCCATCAGAAATAGCCTCATCTAATTCAACTTTCCTTGCTGGCATTTTAGAGTTGTCTCGTCTATAAACTATAGTACTTGATTTTGCTCCCATTCTCATTGCAGCTCTTGCTGAATCTGTTGCAACATTTCCGTCCACCAATTACAATTACATTTCCAATATTTTCTACTATTCTTTTTGCATTGTATTCCTTAAGAATATAGTTTGATTTATAAATTTTATCGCATTTTTGGTTTGTTAGATGATATGTAGATGGAATATCTGCTCCTATTCCTAAAAATATAGCTTTATATCCTTTATCTTTTAAATCTTTTATACTTAAATTCTTACCTAATTCTATATTTGTTTTAATTTCTATATTTAAGTTTTTAATTCTATTTGTTAAATTCTCTGTGATATTCCTTGGTAATCTAAATCCTGGTATCCCGTATGTTAAAAGTCCCCCTATTTGTTCTTCCTTTTCAAAAATTGTAACTTTATATCCCTTTTTTGCGAGTTCAACAGCACATTCTATTCCAGCAGGACCTGATCCAATAATTGCCACTTTTATATTATTTGACTCTTCAATATTATAAACATATTTGACATTGTTTTTTCTTGCCCACAAATTAACATATTTCTCTAATTTAGAAATATTTACCGGTTTTCCTTTTATTCCTTTTACACAGTGACCGCATACAATATTCTTCATGTGGACATACATTTGAACATATATCACTCATTATATTATTTTCTTGTAAAATTTTATATGCACTCTCAAAATCTTCTTTTTTTATTGCATCTATAAAATTAGGTATCTTTGATGAAATTGGACATCCTTTTCTACATAGTGGATTTTTACAATTTAAACATTCATTTGCCTCTTTTAATATTTCTTCTATATCTTCCATTTAATCTCCTTTTATTTTTAAATTGTTGTTTGTATTATGAAATTTGTTTAGGCGATTGTTATAACATTTTATATTAATATTTTGGATACCGAGGTAGTGACTTCGCAGGCAACATCCCGCGCCAGCCTGTG
>CANPYN010000076.1 GCA_947588635.1 uncultured Clostridia bacterium | reverse complement strand
TTGGCGGGCGAACAACGAGCGTGGGCTTTAAAATAAATTTAAATAGTCTGACATCAAAAAAGCCCACTGTTGTTCTTAAACAAAAAGGGGGTATCCTATGGCATTTGAAGGTCTATCTTCAAGACTACAAGCAATTACAAGAAAACTTGGCGGAAAAGCTAGAATTACAGAAAGTGATTTAAAAGAAGTTATGCGTGAGGTAAAACTAGCTCTATTAGAGGCAGATGTTAATTATAAAATAGTAAAAGATTTTATAAACACTGTACAAGAAAAAGCTTTAGGCCAAGACGTATTAAAATCGCTTACTCCTGGGCAACAGGTTATAAAAATAGTAAGGGATGAGATGACTGACCTTTTGGGTGGAACATTAAGTAAAATTAATTTTACACCAAATCCACCAACAGTAATAATGCTAGTAGGACTACAAGGTTCTCGGAAAAACTACAACAGCTGGAAAACTTGCAAATCTCCTAAGAAAACAAGGTAAAAATCCATTACTTGTTGCATGTGATGTGTATAGACCAGCAGCTATTAAGCAATTACAAGTAGTTGGAAACAGTTTGAACATACCGGTTTTTGCAAACGAAAATACAAAAGATGTAGTTTTAATTGCAAAACAAGCAATGTCACAAGCAATTTCTAAATTGAATGATGTAGTTATATTAGATACAGCAGGAAGACTTCATATTGATGAAGAATTAATGCAAGAATTAAAAAATGTTAAAACAAATTTAAAGCCACACGAAATTCTTTTAGTTGTAGATTCTATGACAGGTCAAGACGCAGTAAATGTTGCACAAAGTTTTAATGAAAATCTTGGAATAGATGGAATTATACTTACTAAACTAGATGGTGATACACGTCGGAGGTGCTGCATTATCTGTTAAAAAAGTTACAGGAAGACCTATAAAATTTGCAGCAATAGGTGAAAAACTTAGTGATATTGAAGAATTTCATCCAGACAGAATGACATCAAGAATATTAGGAATGGGAGATATGCTTTCTGTAATAGAAAAAGCAGAAGAAGCATTTGATTTAGAAGAAGCAGAAAAATTAGAAAAAAAATTAAAGAAACAAGAATTTGATTTAGATGATTATTTAACTCAGTTAAGGCAAATGAAAAAGATGGGTTCATTTTCATCTATATTAAAAATGATTCCTGGTATGAACAAATTCGGCGATATAAAAGTAGATGACAAAGAATTTGTAAGAATTGAGGCAATAATATGTTCAATGACTAAAAAAGAAAAACAAAATACTAAATTATTAAATGCAAGTAGAAGACAAAGAATTGCAAAGCGGAAGTGGAACTACTGTACAAGATATAAATAAATTTATAAATTCATACGAAATGACTAGAAAGTTAATGAAAAAGATGCAAAATAATAAAGGCGGAATGAAAAATATGATAAAAAACTTAGACACGAATTCATTAAAAGGTATGAAATTTTAATTGATTTTAATTTTTAAAATTTAATAAATATAAGAAGTTTGTATTAAATACTTTGAATTTAAATTATTTACGAAAAGCTTTAGTGAAAAGTAAATAATGAAGAGTTAATAGTGAATAGTACAAAATGCTTCGCATTTTGAAAGGGGGAAAAATAATGGTAAAAATAAGATTACAAAGAGCAGGTAAAAAGAAAGCACCTTTTTATCATATAGTTGTTGCTGATTCTAGATCACCAAGAGATGGAAAAATAATCGAACAAATAGGAACATATAATCCTATGGTAGAACCATCTGAATTAAAATTAGATAAAGAAAAAGTAGCTCAATGGATAAAAAATGGAGCAAAACCAACAGATACAGTAAAACGTTTAATTGAAAAGGAGGCATAAATTTATGAGAGATTCATTAAAAACAATAATTAATAGCTTAGTAGATGATGTATCAGGAGTTTCAATTAATGAAATGGATGGAGAAAAATCAGTTGTATTTGAAGTTAAAGTTGCAGAAAGCGACATGGGAAGAGTTATTGGTAAAGAAGGTAGAATAGCAAAAGCTATAAGAACAATAATGAAAGCTCTAGCAGCTAAAGAAGGAAAGAAAGTTAGTATAGAATTTATTGATTAAGGTATTGAATAATGGAAGAATATTTTGAAATAGGTCAAATAGTAAATACATCTGGATTAAAGGGAGTTATAAAAGTAAAACCATTTACAGATGATATTCAAAAATTTAGTGGTTTTAAAACAATATATATATCAATAAAAAAAGAACTAAAAGAATTTAGAATAGAACAGGTAAGATTTAATAAAAATATGGTATTTTTAAAATTAGAAGGTATAAATACCATAGAAGATGCTGAAAAATATAGGAATCTTTATTTAAAAGTAAAAAGAGATAAAGATGAAAAATTAGAAGATGATTCTTACTATATTGTAGATATTCTAGGTTGTAAAGTTTTTACTGAAGAACAAGAAGAATTAGGAAAAATAGTTGATGTTTTCGAAACAGGTAGTAATGATGTATATGTTGTACAAAATGAACTAGGGAGACAAATATTACTACCAGCTATTAAAGAAGTAATAAAAAATATTGATGTAAAAAATAAAACTATAATAGTTCATTTATTAGAAGGGTTACTATAATGAAAATTGATATACTTACACTTTTCCCAGAAATGTTTACAAGCTTAAAACAAAGCATTATAGGAAAAGCGATAGAAAATAATTTAATAGAAATTAATTTAATTAATATTAGAGATTTTTCTAAAGATAAGCACAAAAAAGTAGATGATACTCCTTATGGTGGAGGAGCAGGAATGGTAATAAAACCTGATGTTGTATATGATGCATTTAAATCTATTAAAAATAAAAATGCAAAAACGATATATTTAACACCACAAGGAAACGTGTTGAATCAAAATAAAGTTAAGGAATTATCTAAAAATACTCATCTTATATTATTATGTGGTCATTATGAAGGTATTGATCAAAGAGTATTAGACGAAATAGTGGATGAGGAGATATCAATTGGAGATTATGTTTTAACAGGTGGAGAATTACCAGCAATGGTACTAATAGATTCAGTATCTAGATACATAGAAGGTGTAATTAGCAATGAATCTATAAAGGAAGAATCCTTTTCTGAAGGATTATTAGAATATCCACAATACACAAGACCAGAAATATTCTTAAATAGAAATGTACCAGAAGTATTAAAATCTCGGAAATCATAAAGAGATTGCAAAATGGAGAAAAGAAAAATCCATAGAAATAACAAAACAAAAGAGACCTGAATTATTAAATTAAATTTAGAAATTAGAAAATCAAATAAAAAATATAAATTAAATCAAAATCAAGCAGAATATTTTGGGAAGATTAACACCAAATTGTGAGGGTTTTCATTTAATTTAAAATAAAAGGGAGGTAAAAAATATAATGGACATAATAAAAGCTATCGAGCATGAACAAATGAAAAATAAAATTCCTGTACTTAATGTTGGAGATACAGTAAAAGTTCATGTAAGAGTAAAAGAAGGAAACAGAGAAAGAATTCAAGTATTTGAAGGAATAATTATAAAAGTACAAGGAGGAGGAGTGAATCAAACATTTACAGTAAGAAAAACTTCTTATGGTGTAGGTGTTGAAAAAACATTTTTAGTTCACTCACCAACTGTAGAAAAAATTGAAGTAACAAGAGTAGGTAAAGCAAGAAGAGCAAAACTTTTCTACTTAAGAGACAGACTTGGTAAATCTGCTAAAACTAAGGAAAAGGTAGGAGCAAGAATTGAAACTAAAGAAGTTACAATAAAAGAAGAACTAGTAGAAGAACCAGCAGAACAAGTATCTTCTGAAAGTGAGGCACCTGTTGAAGAAGTAGCTGTTGAAGCACCAGTAAATGAGGAACCAGCAAAAACTGAGGAACCTGCAAAAGCTGAGGAACCAGCAAAAACAGAAACAGAAGAACCAAAAGCTGAATAATATAAAGAACAATGCAATTGCAAACGCTGTAGGGGTCGCACTCCAGGGTGACCTACAAGCAAAAAAATATAAAGGATAAACCGATTGCAAACATTGTAGGGGCAGACGACCCTGTCTGCCCTAAACATATAAAAATCTATTCAAAATAAAGAAACCTAATCGTTCATATA
>CANPYN010000075.1 GCA_947588635.1 uncultured Clostridia bacterium | reverse complement strand
CTTTTTTCTTGAGTATATAAAATTTCTTTTCGATTAAATCCTAATTCAGCTACAATTCCCCTTAAAAATGGTGTAGGATCATCTAAATTTCTTAATACTTCAATAAATTTTTTATCATATAATCCAAATCCTGTAAAATGCTCAATTTGTTCAACATCTGAAAGTTTTTTTATCAATTTATAATAAAGGCTTCTTAAAAAGTACATTATCCTTTTTTCTTTACTTTTATTTTTTATTCCAATTACAATTTTATATCCATTTTCCCATTCATTAATAAACTTTGGTATCATTTCTACTGGGTCTTGAAAATCAGAAGCAATTAAAATTGAACAATCGCCTGTTGATTGCAACAAACCATAATATGGACTATTAAATTGTCCAAAATTTTTAGCATTAAAAATAGCTTTTATTTTTGGATTTTGTTCACATAATTTTTCAAGAATTTCCTTTGTTTTATCTGTTGAACAATTATCAATAAAAATAATTTCATAATCATATTTTTCTAATTTTTCAAGTTCTTTTACAATATCTTCGCTTATTGGTTTTACATTTTCTTCTTCATTAAAACAAGGAACTACAACACTAATTTTTTTCAAAATTTGCCTCCTTATACCATTTAATCGTTCTTTTTATTCCCTCTTCAAAGCTAATTTCTGGAACAAACCCTGTATCTTTTGTTAAATCAGATATATCTGCACACAAATTCATTACTTGATTTGGAGAATATTCTTTAGCCCCTATTTTTAATTCCAAATTTGGATTAATTTGATTTTTTATTTCTTCTATATATTCTAGCAAAGGTCTTTGATAGCCACTTCCAATACAATATATAGAATTATTTTTCCCTTTTTCAGCAATTAAATATAAAGCTCTTGCAATATCTTCAGAATACAGATAATCCCATTTTTGTTCAGCTTTTGTATATTCTGGCGAATTTCCATCTAACATTGACACAATACTTGACATTATCATAGTTTCTTTTCTATCATAAGGACCATAAACACTTAATACTCTTGTCCAAATATGTTCTATTTCTAATTGATTTGCTAAAATTCTGCTTAAATTTCCAGCTGATAATTTGGCAATTCCATAAGCATTTTCTGGATTTGTAGGTGTTTTAGGAGAAATTTTTCCTTCTACTCTTCCATATTCAGCTTGAGAACCTACTCCAATAAATTTTTCACAACCTAATTTTTTAGAAAGTTTTACAGCATCTAAAGTATATTTTACATTTTTATACTGCTTGTCTACATCATTTCTTTCTTCTCCAAATGTTCCATCCCAAGCTAAATGATAAAATATATCAAACTTTTCCTTTATTTCCAAACTATATAATTTATCTAAATCACATTCTAATATTTTCAGTTTTTCATTTATTGGAATATCTAATCTTCTTTTAGAATTTTTTCTAACTATAGCAAGAATTTCAATATCTAACTTTAAAAGATATTCTATTAAACTTCTTCCTATAACTCCAGTAGCACCAGTTATAATAACTCTCTGCACTTTTTAATTATCCTTTCATTATTACATTTTCTAATTTTTTTGTATCTTCTACTATATATTTTACATATTCATTTTTTAAATCTTGCTCTGTATTTTGCCCCCATGTTACTAAAGCAACATCAATCCTAGCATTTTTAGCTGTTTCTATATCAGTCTTTCCATCTCCAATATATATAGTATCTTCCTTAGAAGTTTTAGTCAAATTTATAATATCCAAAACACCAGATGGATCTGGTTTTGAGGGATATTCTTCTGAATATCCAATTATTTTTATAAATTCTATATTAGGAAAAAACTTTTTACAAAGACTTTCAGTAAGCTTCTGCTTTTTATTGGTATTAATCCCTATATTTATTTTATTTTCTTGTAATTTTTCCAATAATTCTAATATATTTTCATATGGTCTTGTATTTATTTTATCACTATTGTTATATATTTCATAATATGCATTTTTTACATTTTCAATATTTTCTTCATTTCTATCTTCTTTATTTAATAACCTACTCACAACTGTTTCTAAATTACCACCAACAAAATCTTTATAATCATTTAAAGGATACTCCTTAAATCCAAATTTCTTCAATGCTTGATTAAAGCATATTGCAACATCTGTAATTGTATTTACAAGTGTTCCATCAAAATCAAATATACATAATTTTTTCATCTATCCTTTTTCCTTTTATACTATAACATTTCATTAATATATTTTTCTGCTTCATAAATTCTTTTTCTTATAATTTCACTTCTTTGCAAATTATTTTGAGACCAAATTCTATATCTATTTGATATATCTTCTAAATAATTAACCTCAAATTTTTGAGCATTTAATATTCCCATTGCAATTTCTTTATCTGTATTATTTTTATCATTTTGAAATATTATATATCTTGTTTCATAACAATCCAATATTTCTCCTAATTTTCTTATGAAAGGAATAGCATTTATATCTATTCCACCTCCTATTGCTGTTTTTATATTATACGATTTAGCTAATAATAATGCTTTTTTTACATTATCAAATATCAATTCACTATTTATTTCACTTTTTGATATTTTCATTGAACCAATCAAATCTACTCTGCCAATTGTCACTCTTTTTAACATTTTAGATACATCTTTTTCCATTAATATTTTTTCAATATTTTCTATTCCAGTTATTGTTTCTATGTTTATTCCTATATCCAAATCTTTAATTTCATCCTCATCATAAACAGTTTGAACTGCAGATATGAATTTTTTTACAGCATACGGTGTTTCTATCATTGGAGCAATAATAGCTTTTGCTCCTAATATTTTAGCTTGTCTTATATCTGCTATTGCTTCACATCCTCCAATTTTTATATCTAACTCTAAATTTACTTTTTCAGTAATTATCTTTGCTCTAGAAATATCTTCTAAACTAGCCCCTTCATCTTCAAAGGAAGCTTTATAACCTTTAGCACTATATTTTTCTACTAATAATTTCCCAGTTTCTAATCTTTCTTTTTCTAATTTATTCATACATTATCCCTCTTTTTCTTGTACCATTCGTATTATCATATTTTTTCTTAATTCTTCTCTACTTAAGAATGGAGCCATATCTTCTAGTGGAGGAGAAACCAAAGTTCCATCTTCTAACTTTTTTGTAGCTGATTTTGGTTCAAAATTTTGCTTTGGAGAAACAAAAATTTCACAAATTACTGGTCCATCTTGTTTTAATACCTCTTCTAATACTTTTGGTATTTCTTCATTTTTACTAGCTGAAAAATATGGATAACCATAAGCAACTGCTAATTTTGACATATCTGGGAAACTTAAATCTCCACTTTCTGGACCTATTCCAACAAAATTACTATCAAATAAATTTGTTTGTGTCTGTCTTATAGAATGATATCCATTATTATTAATAACAAAAATTTTTATTGGCATCTTATGATGTATTATAGTTTGAAGTTCTTGCAAATTCATTTGAATACTTCCATCTCCTGAAATACATATAACGTCCAAATTATTATTCTCTTTTCCATATACAGCTCCAATAGCTGCTGGTAAATCATATCCCATTGAAGCAATTGCAGAATTAATTATAAATCTTTGTCTTGGTTTTATAATATATGCGTGACTTCCAACTACACAAGCAGAACCATTCCCTACAACTGTAATTTGATTTTCTTTTAATCTACTACTTAATTCTTTAATAAAACAATAAACATTTGCTAAACCATCAATATTTTCATAATGTTTTGGTAAAACGACTGGATAATTCTTTTTCCAGTTTTGACAAATTTTAATCCATTCTGTTCCTTTAAACAATTTTTTATTATCTAATTTTTTATCTAATTCTTCTAATATATTTTTAGCATCTGCCCAAACTGGCATATCTACATGAAGAGTTGGCTTTTTTAACTCTTCACTATCAATATCAACAACTATTGTATATGCATTTCTTGCCCAAGTTTTCCATTCATATCCAACTTGTCTAATACTTAATCTACAACCAATAGATAATACTAAATCACTATTCTGAACAGCAAAATTTCCAGCTCTATCACCCATAATTCCACCACGTCCACAATATAATGAATGATTATCATAAATTGCATCAATACTATTCCAAGCAGTTACAACTGGAATATTTAGTTTTTCTACTACATTTTTAAAAGCTTCATATCCTTTAGAGATTCTAATTCCATTTCCAGCATATAATACTGGTCTTTTAGCTTCTTTTACTTTTTCAATAATTTTATAAATCGTTTTTCCATCAACTGGTTTTGGCAATGTTTTTA
>CANPYN010000074.1 GCA_947588635.1 uncultured Clostridia bacterium | reverse complement strand
AAAAAATACGCATCTAAATTCCAGTTGTATCAACTGGTTTAGGTGCGTTTTTCCATTATTTTACTGTCAAACTCAGGATAAAAACCTTGACATTTTTTTAAAAATAAGTTATTATATTTAAAGTTAAAGAAGAAGAAACCACTTCTCACCTTATCCAAGTAAGGAAAAAGGTTAATATTTAAATTACAAACAATTAATATGTAATATAAATATCAATGTGGGTTTGCTTGTTCTTTAGAACAAGTTTTTTAATTTGTCTGGAGGTGAATAATATAAAACAAGACCAATTAATTAATGAACAAATTAGATTCAAAGAAGTTCAAGTAATTGACGAAAAAGGTAATAAATTAGACAAAATGTCTATTCATGATGCGATGAACTTAGCAATGGATAAAGACTTAGATTTAGTTCTAGTTTCTTCAAATCCAACAAATCCAGTATGTAAATTAATGGACTATGGAAAGTACAAATTTGAACAAGCAAAAAGGGAGAAAGAATCTAAAAAGAAACAAAAAACATTTGAATTAAAAGAAATAAGAGTTACACCAAACATTGAAGAACATGATTTTAATTTTAAAGTAAAAAATGCTAAAAAATTTTTGGAAGATGGAAACAAAGTTAAGATAACTGTTAGATTTAGAGGTAGAGAACTTAACTATGTAAAATTAGGTGAGCAAGTATTAAATAAATTTTCAGAGCAATTATCTGAAATAGCAACATTAGAGAAAAAGCCTTTTTTAGAAGGAAAAAACATGTTTATAATACTAGCACCAAATAAATAATAATCATAAAGGGAGGTACAAAAATGCCAAAATTAAAAACAAATAAAGCAGCTGCAAAGAGATATTCTTATACAGCTAAAGGAAAAGTAAAAAGAACATCAGCAAACTCTAGACACAGATTAGCAACAAAAACAAAAAGACAAAAAATGTCAAGAAGAGTTAGCAGTTATGCAGACAAAACATGCGAAGCAGGAGTTAAAAAATTATTACCATATGGATAAGGAGGAGAATTAAATGGCAAGAGTTAAAACAGCAAGAATAACAAGAAAAAAACATAAAAAAGTGTTAAAACAAGCAAAAGGATATTTTGAAGCAAAGAGTTATAGATTTAGAAATGCAAATCAAGCAGTGCTTAAATCATTATCATATGCTTATGTTGGAAGAAAAGATAAAAAAAGTGATTTTAGAAAATTATGGATTACAAGAATTAATGCTGCAGCTAGAATGAATGGAACAACATATAGCAAAATGATTGCAGGACTAAAAAAAGCTAATGTTTCAATAAATAGAAAAATGCTTGCAGATTTAGCAGTAAATGATATGAAGGCATTTACAGAAATTGCAGAAATTGCAAAAAAAGCATAAATAAAATAAAAAAATGAGGTTGAAATAAATTCAACTTCTTTTTTGTTGTATAGGAAAAATCAAAGATTTTTCTATACAACAAAAATGCTATAATCGCTATCGCCTTTGAGATTTGCTCCCTGTAGTCGCAAACTCAAATCGGCGAGAACAAAGGGCGACTACGTCGCTTTGTTCTGGGCTAAATAAATTGTTGCTTGAGCATCTGGACGTGAGGGAAAAATTTATTTCGTAGAAATGGAATTTTTTCCTCCGTCCTAGCGAATTGGTACGAGATAATTTCAATATTTTATCTATATTAATATGTCTATACATCTATTTTTTCTCACGGGTCGCCGAGGGCGGCAACCCCTACAATGTTTGCAACAAATGCAACCCAACAAATTACAATCTATTGCTTTTTCATTTTTGGTTTTGAAACAAGAGAAGCTATATATCCAAAGAATACAGCTGCTGCTATTCCACCAGCAGCGGCGGCTGTACCACCAGTAAATGCTCCAACTAAACCGGATTCTTGAACTTTTTGAATAGCACCTTTTGCAAGAAGATTACCGAAACCTGTTAAAGGAACCGTTGCTCCTGCTCCTGCAAAATCAACTATATGTTGATATATTCCGAAGCCCTCCGAAGTATTGCTCCGGTAGTTACAAAAATAACAAGTATTCTAGCAGGAGTAAGTTTAGTTTTATCAATTAATATTTGGCCAATAATACAAATTAATCCACCAACAACGAAACATCGTAAAAATTGCATCCAATCTAAATTACTAAAAAAATCTTGCATAATATATATCCTTTCTATTTAATTAATTTTATTTTCTATTGATATTGCATGTGCAATGCCAGGAATAGATTCACCTTGCTGACTAGAAGTAGCATTTGTAAGTGCTCCAGTTGCAATAAGAAGAATTTTATTTAATTTTTTTTGCTTTAATTGATTAAATAAATATCCAGAAAAAATTGTTCCACAACATGCGCATCCAGAACCACCAGAGTGAGTATCTTGGGTTTTTTTATCAAAAATCATTACACCACAATCATTGTAATTATTTTTTATATTATATCCTTTAGTTAAACAGAGTTCTGTTGCTATTTCTTTTCCGATATATCCTAAATCTCCAGAGAATATTCCATCATAATAACTTGGGTTTCTGCCAGTATCCTTAAAATGAGTTAAAAGTGTGTCTACAAAAGCTGGAGCCATAGCTGCTCCCATGTTGTTAGCATCTTTTATTCCCATATCTACAATCTTTCCAGTTGTAATATTAGTTATATATGGGCCGTCTCCATTTTTAGATACTATTGCTGAACCTGCTCCAGTTACAGTCCATTGAGAAGAAGGTGGCCTTTGATTACCAAGTTCTAAAGGAAATCTAAATTGCTTTTCTGCACTACAAAAATGACTAGATGCAGCTGCTATAATGTTTTGGGCTCCTCCACCATCAATAAAAACAGATGCTAGACTTAAACCTTCTACAAAGGTTGAACAAGCTCCAAAGATTCCAAAAAAAGGAACGTTTAATTCTCTTAAACCAAAACTAGAAGATATGCATTGATTTAATAAATCACCAGCAAAGCAGTAATCTATTTGGTCGGCAGGAATTTTAGATTTGATAATGCTAGAATTTACAGTTTCTCTTATTATTTTGCTTTCTGCTTTTTCCCATGTTTTTTCACCCCAGAATTCATCTTCTAAACATTTATCAAAATACTCTGCCATAGGTCCTTCTGCTTCTTTTGGGCCTACAATAGACGCAGTTTCTAAGATTGTTATTGGATTATCAAATTTAATGCTTTGACTACCTATTTTTTTCATAAAATCTCCTTTCTGTTAAATTGTTGTTTAGAAGTTAGAGGTTAGAAATTAGAGATTAGATGAATGCCTTGCTTCGTAGCATTTACCTAATATTTCTAATCTCTAACCTCTAATATCTAACATCTAAATTACAATTTACACATTATAAAAAATTAACATATTAAACTAGCGTTAATGTTTGTGTATTAAAAATTAAATATACTATACCAACTAATATTGATGCAGAAATACCATATACTAATACAGGACCAGCTACTGTAAACATTTTTGCTCCAACTCCCATAACGTATCCTTCAGATTTATATTCCATAGCAGGAGATACAATTGAATTTGCGAATCCTGTAATAGGAACGAGAGAACCTGCACCAGCAAATTTACCAATTTTATTAAATATGTTAAGAGCTGTTAAAAATGCACTTAAAAATATTAATATAATTGAAGTTATAGTTGCACTAATCTCGTTATCTAAACCTCTATATTTACAAATTTCCATTATAAATTGACCAATAGTACAAATTAATCCACCAACCCAAAAGGCATTAAAACAATTTTTAATTATTGGAGAATTGGGTGATTTTTTATTAACATATTCTTGATATTCTTTACCGAGTATTAATAGGTTTCATTATTAATTCTCCTTTCTATTATCTCTATTTTCATCAATGTTAAAAGATAAATCGATTGTTGAATAATATTGAACAATTTTATTTCCATCAATTTTAGCTTTTTGCTCTAACACAGTAATAGTTGAAATATAATCAATGCTTTTTGATGCCTCTATAATTGTTTTATTTATAGCATCTTTCCATGATACATCAGAAATACCAGTTAATTTTAAATGTTTTTCTACTGTCATATATAAAAACCTCCATTCGAGCATTTATGCTCCAATTAATATGATGTTTTTATATTTTCCAAAAATGCTAAAAATATGTAAGAAAAAAATAAAAAAATATTACATTTATATTACAATTGGATTACAATTCCATGAAAAATATTGACATTAAACAATATTAGTATAAAATCCTAAATTTGACAGTTAAGCCATGAAAATATTGATATACCAATACTTTCATGGCTTTAAAAGTGCACAATGT
>CANPYN010000073.1 GCA_947588635.1 uncultured Clostridia bacterium | reverse complement strand
TTGCAACAATTATTGGTATTCCTGCAGCTTTAGCATGATTTATAGCTTCTACAGTTTGAGGCATTACACCATCATTTGCTGCAACTACAAGTATTGCTATATCTGTTATTTGTGCTCCTCTTGCTCTCATTGCAGTAAATGCTTCATGTCCTGGCGTATCTAAAAATGTAATTTCTCTTCCATTTACATCAACTTTGTATGCACCAATATGTTGTGTAATTCCCCCTGCTTCGCCTTCTATTACATTTGTTTCTCTTACTGCATCTAAAAGCGATGTTTTACCATGGTCTACGTGTCCCATAACAACAATTACTGGTGGTCTTGCTTTTAATTCTTCCTCTTTGTCTTCGCTATCATCAAATAGTATATCCTCATCTGTAACTACTTCCTTTTTATGAGCAGTTACACCAAATTCACCTGCTATTAAAAATGCTGTGTCAAAATCCAATTCATTATTTATTGTTGCCAAAATTCCATATCCTAGTAGTTTTTTTATAATTTCACTACTTGTTTTTTTAAGTTCTGTACTTAAATCTTTAACTGTAATTGTTTCTGGTATTGTAATATCTGTCAAATCAAATATCTTTTGTTTCACTCTGTTTTCATTTTGTACTATTTTCTTTTTGCTTCTTCTTCCTCTTGTTGTAGTTAAATCATAATAATCAAGCATTGAACCTTCATCAAACATATTTGATAATCTGTTTTCTTGTTTTAAATCTTTTAATTTATGACTACTTATCTCTTCATATCCATTTCTTCTTGATTTAGAAGATTTTCTATTTGTTGATCTTTCCTCATATCTATTGTTCTTTTGTTTATCAATAGACTTGTTTGAATATTCTCTTACACTTTCTTTTTCTACTATATCTGCTGACATAATATTTTTAATATTCTTTTCAATACCTTTTTCATCTAGAGGTCTTTTTCCATAATTAGATTGTCCATTTCTATTAAATTGTCTGTTTCCATTATTATATGCTCTATTATTTTGACCATTCCTATTAAAAGGCCTATTTCCATTATTTTGAAAATCTTTATTAAATTGTCTGTTTTGGTTGTTATTATATGATTTATTATTATATCCATCTCTATTAAATGACTTATTACCATTATTATATGGTTTTGTATGGGTAATAGTATTACTTCTTCTTTCATGTGTTTTTTCGTATGAGATTTCTTTCACTTCATCTTTATTTTCTACTTCTTGTTCCTTTGGTTCCACCTTAACTTCTTCCTTAGGTGGTTCCTTAGTAGATTTCTTTCCAAATAATTCACTTACTGTAAGTGGTTTATTGGGTTTATTCCTATAAACTATATTATAATCAGTTTTTCTTTCCCTCTCTATAAATCCAACATCTCTATTTTGTTTCTTTTCTGTTTTCTTTTCTTCCTTTATTTTATCAGATTCATTATCATTTAAAATAACTTCTCTCCTAATTATTACTGGTACTTCTTTTTTTTCTTTTACCTCTTTTTTTGAAGCACTAAATTTTGACTCTATTTTTTTTGCATCATTTTCATCCACATTACTCATATGTGATTTAACATCTAATCCTAATTCTAATGCTTTTTTTAAAACCTCTTTACTATTTACACCTAATTTTTTTGCTATTTCATGTATTTTAATTTTACCCAATAATAACACCCCCACAATATGCTTTAATTTCAAGTACCTTTATTATCTTATTTATCAATAATTACTCTCCTTAAATCTTTATAAATTTTTTCGTCAATCGTAGTTTTTAGAACCTTTTCTAATCTTTTCGATTTAATAATTTTTTCTAAACAATTTATATTATCACATATATATGCACCCTTGCCAGGTAACTTTCCAGTTTTGTCTATTGCAATCTCTCCTGTTTTATTCATAACAATTCTAATAAGATCATTTTTATCTTTTTTAGTGTTACACCCCATGCACATTCTTTGAACAATTTTTTTCATATTTCTTCCTTTCGATTTCCAATTCTTTTAGTCTGTCTAACGCATGGGAACAAAGCTTATTTGCTAAAATAGTTTCCTCTTTGTCTTAAAAATATGTCCCCCCGCATGAATTTATCTGTTTTTTAATCTTTTACTGTTCTTCACCTTTGTCATCTTCTTTTTCAGCTTCTTGCTTTTCTAATAATTCTCTAAATTGAGATTCACTTTTTATATCTATTTTCCAATTTGTTAATCTAGCAGCTAATCTAGCATTTTGCCCTACTTTTCCTATTGCTAAAGATAATTGATTGTCTGGAACTATAACTTGCGCAAATCTTTCTTCTTCCTTTATATCTACTGCCATTACTTGTGCTGGTAATAATGCTGATGAAATAAATATTGCTGGATCTTCATTCCATTCTATAACGTCTATTTTTTCACCTTTTAATTCATTAATTATATTTTGAATTCTAATTCCCTTTTGACCTACGCATGAACCAACAGGATCAATATTTTCGTTTGTAGAATATACAGCAACTTTACTTCTTGAACCTGCATCTCTTGCTACACTTTTTATCTCTATTAATCCTTCATATATTTCTGGTATTTCAAATTCAAATAATTTTCTTACAAAATCTGGATGACTTCTTGAAACTAAAACTTGTGGTGCTCCTTTTATTCCTTTTTCTACACTTACAACATAAGCTCTTATCTTATCATTTACTCTATATTCTTCAGTAGGTATTTGGTCTTTAACAAGCATAATTCCTTCTAGTTTTCCTAAATCTAATACTACTGTTCCACCATCTGCTTTTTGCACAATTCCTGATACAATTTCACCTTTTCTATCATTATATTCAGTAAATATCATATTTCTTTCTGCTTCTCTTATTTTTTGAACTATTACTTGCTTTGCTGTTTGAGCTGCTATCCTACCAAAATCTCTAGGAATAATTTCAAATTCTACTGTATCTCCAACTTTTGCTTTTTTATTTTCTTTTCTAGCTTCTTCTAAGCTAATTTGTAGCATTTCATTTTCTACTTCTTCTACTATTTCTTTTACTGCATATACTTTTATGTCACCTGTCGTACTATCCATTGTTACCTTTACATTTTCTGCAGAATCAAAATTTCTCTTATATGCTGTTACTAAAGCTGTTTCCAATGATTCTAATAAATACTCTTTGTTTATTCCTCTTTCTTTCTCTAGTTCTTCAATCGCAGTTATTAATTCTTTAGTTTCAATTGATTTCATTGCTCTCATCCTTTCTTTTACCAGTTATATACTGTTTTTATTTGTGATATATTTTTTCTGTCTATTTTTATTTCTTTATTATTTAATATAGTTACACTATCATTATCAAAATCTTTTAATATTCCTTTAAATTGCTTTTGTCCTTCCAATGGTCTAAACAATTTTATCTGCACTTCACTATCTAGGTTATCTTTTAGATGTTTTTCCTTTCTTAAAACTCTTTCTACTCCAGGGGATGATACTTCTAAAAAATATTGCTCCTTAATATAATCTTCCTTATCTAAAAGCTCTGTTATACTATTGCTTACTTTTTCACAATCATTTAAATCTATTCCTTTTTTAGAATCTATATATATCCTTAAGAAATAGTCTTTTCCTTCTTTAACATATTCTACGTCATATAACTCATAACCCAATTCATTAATTGTTTTATATGTTAAATTTTCAATTTTTTCTTCAATATTTGCCAATTGAATTTCTTCCTTTCAAAATTTAAGAGTGGGATTTGTTCCCACCCTTCTAGCTATTTTTTCATTTGCTTTAGTATTATATACTAATTTATAAAAAAAATCAAGTTTTTTCCAGTAAAAAGTTATCTTTTTAGTTACCAGTCAAACTTAAAGTAATATTATTTAGGATTATTATATTTATTTTTAACCTCTATTTTAATGTAATCTTTTAGTTTTATGCTCTTTTTATATATGTTTCATTAACGTATATTTATTTTTAATTTATATACAATAATATATTATGAATCAAATTTTATTTACCAAAAATAATTCTAAAAAAAATAAGAGAAATATTAAAAATTTAAAATTAATACTATTTTTTTCATTGATTGTTATTTTCTTTTTATTATTTTATTATATATATATTCATATATTATATAATAAAAAAGAAAACATGTCTTCAATATTATTAAATAGTTTTAATATACAACGCTTATACTCGGATAAAAAAGATTATATTACAATACCTTTGAATTCCAACGAAGACTTCTTCGTAATTGGTAATATACAAATTCCATCTATAGAAATTAACTATCCAATACTTTCAAATGCAAATGATGAGTTGCTAAAAATTGCCCCATGTAGATTTTATGGTCCATACCCTAATGAAATAGGCAATTTATGCATTGCTGGGCACAATTATGATGATAATCGTTTTTTTAGTAATCTCCATAAATTAAATATTGGCGATAAAATAAATATATATGATTCTAACAATTATTTAATTACCTATTACGTTTACAAAAAGTATGAAATAAACAAAAATGACACATCATGTACTTCTCAAAATACTTATGGAAAAAAAGAAATAACATTAGTTACTTGTAATAATTTAAACGATAACAGATTAATTGTTAAAGCAAAGAACAACAGTGGGCTTTTTTGATGTCAGACTATTTAAATTTATTTTAAAGCCCACGCTCGTTGTTCGCCCGCCA
>CANPYN010000072.1 GCA_947588635.1 uncultured Clostridia bacterium | reverse complement strand
CTAAATTATATTTTATTGCTTGCTCCACTATATTTACAAATATTTTTTCAAATATGTCTGTTCCTTTAAACCTTCTTATGTAGTTTTGACTAAATGTTGAATAATGTGGTGTTTCTTGACCAAATGGAATACCTAAAAACCATCTATATTCTGCATCTACTTTAATTTTTTCACAAGTTTTTCTCATTGATTTTAATCCATCTAATGCTTCAATAAATACTAATTTAAACAATACTACTGGATCAATACTTGGTCTGCCATTATCTTCACAATACAAATCTTTTACTTCATCATAAATGAAAGAAAAATTAATATATTTATCTATCTTTCTAAACAAACTGTCTTCTGGAACTAAATCCTCCATTGTATACAATATCAATTCATTTTGAACATTTTCTTTTTTACTTAACATACTTTTTACCTCCAAATTCAACCGACTAAATTATATCATTAAACAAGAAAAAATGCAGTTATTTCTAAGAAAAAACCACATTTTTTTGTCCTTTATTTGGTTGAATTTGGACTAAAATTATTTTACTATATTTTATCCAAAAAAGAAAGAGTGTTGAGCAATTTACTTTGTCAATACTCTGAAATAAAATATTTTTTAAATATTTTATTTCTTATGTTGAAATTAATTTTTAAGTATGTTAGTATATAAACATACATACTAGAAAAAAGGAGGGGATGATTTATTTGAATTCGAAAAATAAAAGCGAATATGGAGAAATTCTTACTAGACTTATAAGGGAAAGAAATATGACACAAGAAAATTTTTACAAAAAATTAGGAATAACGAAACCATATTTCTATGAAATAATTAGTGGTAAAATTAATCCACCTCCACCCGATATACAGATGAAAATACTAAAAATATTAAACCCTATAGATGAAGAAAAAGAAAAAATGATGGATATTGCAGCAAGAAAAAGAAAGGAATTACCAGCAGATATAATAATTTTTTTAGAAAATAAATCAAGTGAATTAAATAAGATAAGAGCTGATTCGGAATATAAAGAATTTTTAAAACAAATAGTAAATGAAGGAGAATGATAATTATGATTAGAACAGATATTATATCTACAATTGGAAGAAATTATTTAGTTAGCAACATAGAAAATGGAGAATTTAGTTATGTAAAAGCATTAAAGAGTATTGGCAAAAATATCAGAGAGTTTCAGTATAATGGTGATAATACACATCATCAAAATATTGATATTAGATTTGAAAATGATAGGTTAGTTGTTTTAGTTGAATGTAAAAATAAATTTTCAAAGTGGAATAAAAACGAAATACAAAAACAATTGCAAGAATATGTTAGATATGAAAAAGAATATACAGAAAAAAGAATTGTTGCAATTCTGGCTGAGACAGAAGGTGATGAGGTTTGGACTTGGTATGGAGGTTCAGTAATTATAGACGATCAACACAAAAAATTACAAGAAAGAACAATAAAAAAGTTTGAAGAATATGAAAATTTATGCTTTGGAAAAATAAATAATAAAATAAAAATCGTAGATTCAATAAAACAACTAAATGAATTATTGCATTCGAATAATATTAATGAAAGATTAAGAAGTCAATTTGTTGGAACATGTTTATTAGCAATAAAAAATGGTTTACAGTATGAAAATATTAAAGAAACAATTGATAGAGAGAATGGTCAAAAATTAACTAAGGTTCAAGTAATAATTAAGGGAATAACGGATATTTTAAGTGGACTACTAGCAAAAGATTTTGAAGAAGATGATAATAGCGAATCAAGATTAAATAAAGCAGAAAAAATATCTGCTTTAAATAGAAGAGTTCTAGAAGATCAAGATGTTCAAAATTTGAATTATGAAGACTTTAAACAAATACTAGAATTTATAGATGAAAATATTATACCATATATTGATGATAGTAGTACTGCAGGGCAAGATTTATTAAATTTGTTTTTTACAACATTTAATAAATATGTTGGGAAAGCAGATAAGAATCAAGCATTTACACCAGATCATATATGTGATTTTATGTCTAAGGCAGTTGGTGTAAACAAAAATTCTGTTGTTTTGGATCCATGCTGTGGAAGTGGAGCTTTTTTAGTAAGAGCTATGACTGATGCAATGGATGATTGTGATACTGAAAGTCAAAGAATAAATGTAAAAAGGCATCAAATATATGGTATTGAATATGAAGATAGTGCATTTGGATTATCTTCAACAAATATGTTAATACATGGGGATGGAAATAGTAATGTAGTAAAAGACTCTATGTTTGACAGAAAAGAATGGATTCAAGATAAAAATATTAATATTGTACTTATGAATCCTCCATATAATGCAACTAAAAATCAGAGCGATCCTAAATTTACTCAAAACTGGTCTTCATCAACAAAAGAAGATCCATCAAAAGGTTTTCATTATGTAGAATGGATTGCAAGACATGTTTCTAGTAATTGTAAAATGGCGGTATTATTACCAATGCAATGTGCAATTGGTAATGGAGCAGTTATTAAAGAATTTAAAAAGAAAATGTTAGATAAATATACATTAGATGCAGTATTCTCATTACCAAATGAAATGTTTTATCCAGGAGCTTCTGCAACAGCATGTTGTATGATATTTGACTTATCACAAAGGCATGAAAGAACAAATAGAGACACATTTTTTGGATATTTTAAAGATGACAAATTTGTAAAAAGAAAGGGTACTGGAAGGATAGAAAAAACAGACAATAATGGCAAAAGCTTATGGGTTGGAACGGAAGAAAAATGGTTATATTTATATAAAAATAGAATAACAGAACCAGGATTGTCTGTAACTCATAAAGTAAATGAAAATGATGAATGGTTAGCAGAAGCATATATGGAAACTGATTATAATGATTTAAGTGAAAGTGATTTTCAAAATTCAATAAATAATTATCTTGCTTATCTAATTAAGAAAGGAGATATATATGAAAAATAATAATCCTATTTTTAAAATAATTAGATTTGGAGAATTAATAGAGTCAAACAATATATATAAATCTTATGCTTATACTAAAGAGGAATTAGAATTAAGAGAATATAATGAAGAAAATACAATTCCGTTTGTATCAAGGACAGAACTTAATAATTGCGTTGATGGTTTTGCTGTTAATAATGGATTAGAAAAAATTGAAGAAGGAAATGCAATTGTTGTCGGAGATACTACAGCTACAGTTGCATACCAAAAAGAAAAATTTATAACAGGAGATCATATTGTTGTAATAAGAGCGAATTGGTTAAACGAATATACTGGATTATATATAGTGACACTGCTAAATAAAGAAAAATTTAGGTATTCATATGGGAGAGCTTTCTTAAAAGATACTATATATAATACAAAATTAAAAATACCATTTAATAGTGATAATAAACCAGATTTTCAATATATGGAAGAATTTATAAAAAAATTAAAAAGTGAAAAAATTACAACTAAAAATAAAAATTCTAAAAAGATAATATTAAATCCCGCTGAATGGAAAGAATATAATATTCCTACATTGTTTTATGTCAATTCAGGAGTATATCATTATAGAACGGAATATGATAGTGGGGAAACACCATATATTAGTGCTACGAATAAAAATAATGGAGTTTCGGAATATATTGATTTAAGTCCAGACTTTACGGGAAATGTAATTACTACAGAAAAAATTAATTGTATGGCTTTTTATCAAAAAAATAATTTCTGTGCTACGAGCGATGTAAACATATTGTGCCCAAAATTCGAAATTAATATATATATTGCTTTATTTATATCTAGTGTCATTAATTATAATGAGAATTATAGATGGAATTATGGAAGGCAATGTAGAATTAATGATACTAAAACAATAAAATTGAAACTACCATCTAAATATGATCCAAACATTGAATATGCTAATGAGGATGGATATGTTCCAGATTTTGAATATATGGAAAAATATATAAAATCTTTACCATATGGTGATAGAATTTAAGGAGGAATATAATGTCAAAATTAAATGTAGATCAAAAAAATATATGTTCATTATTAGGAGATAAAAAATCAGATTTTATTATACCAGATTATCAAAGACCATACGCATGGACAGAAGAAGAATGTCAAACATTATGGGAAGATGTATTTGAATTTTCATTTCCTGAAGGAAAGTATAATCAATTTAATAATGATGAAGAATATTATTTAGGACCAATAGTAACATTCAAAAATGATAATGGAAAATTAGAAGTAATTGATGGACAACAAAGGTTAACTACAATAATGTTGCTATTACGAGCCTTTTATGTTAGATTTGGCTCAATGAAAACTGAAGAATCAATGAAAACAAAGGAATTAATTGCTAAATGTTTATGGAAAACAGATGAATTTGGTACAGCAAATTTAAATGAATTGAAAATTGATTCAGAGGTTGCAACAGACAATGATAAGGAAGAATTTTTAGAAATTCTAAAAACAGGAAAAGTTCAAAATAATCAAAAAAGTAAATATGCAAACAATTATAGATTTTTCCAGAAGAAAATAGAAGAATTTTTAAATGAATATTTAGATGTATTTTCATATTCACCTATTAGAATCTTAAACAATTGTATTTTGTTACCAATAGAAGCAGATAACCAAAATACAGCTTTAAGAATATTTTCAACATTAAATGATAGAGGGTTACCATTATCAGATGCAGATATATTTAAAGC
>CANPYN010000071.1 GCA_947588635.1 uncultured Clostridia bacterium | reverse complement strand
AAATTTTGAAAAAATTTTGTGTGGAATATTTGCGAAGCTTTGTTGAATAGGGAAAATCTTTGATTTTTCCTATTCAACAAAAAAATGAAAGTAGACTTTTAATCCACTTTCATTTTTTATCTAAGTTATATTGCTTCTTGTTTTGTTTCATCATTCTCTTTTTTATCTATTACTTCTAAGCTACCTATTGATACTTCATAAGCAACCCTTTGCTCTACTCTTCCATCTTCAAACTTTTTCTCATAGGTTCTGCTTTGTACTCTACCAACTATCTTAACTTCTGTTCCAACTTCCATGTTTTCACAAAATCTAGCATTTCTACCCCATGCAATACATGGTATGTAATCTGATTTATTATATGCTCTATTTACTGCAAGTAGAATATCAGCAATCTCTCTTCCAAATGGTGTTTGTCTATATATTGGCTTTTTACATACATATCCAGTTAATACTACCTCATTAGATACTTTTTCTTTTTGATCTTCTTGTTCTTTTTTATATTCCATTATATCTTTTGCAAATACTGTAAGAACTAATTTGTTTTTTTCATTTTCATAACTATTATATGATCTAAATTGTCCTTCTATAACAACCTTTTTTCCTATGCTTAAATCAAAATTTGCAATTAATCTTTCTGATATTGTTATAGGAATAATGTCTTGATTATCACTTAAACGTGGTATCTCTAAGTTAAATAAATAAAAACTTTCTCCATAAATTTCGTGACTAAATGTTTTATCACTTACAATATTACCTATTAAAACTAGATAATTATTTTCTGTATAATTTGTAATCAATTTGTTTTCCTCCCTTTTACTTTTCTATAGTATTTTATTCGTTACCTTAGTGTTTTAGAATAGTAATTTTATATTTAACGATATTATTATACTACATTTGGAAGGATTTGTCTACATAAAATGGCAAATTTATCTATTTTTTTATTGCCAACACTTTATATTTTGCTACTCCCCCTGGAGTTTGTGCTTCTACTACTTGGTTCTTTTTTGCACCAAGTAATGCAGAACCTATTGGAGATTCATTAGAAATTTTATTTTGTGATAAATCTACTTCTGTTGAACCTACTATAGTATATTCTAATTCTTCATTATATTCCATATCTAATACTTTTACCTTATTTCCTACTTGTACAGTCTTTGTATCTATTTCAGATTCATCTATTATTCTTGCATATCTTAATTTATTTTCTAACTCTGCAATTTTGATTTCATTTGATGCTTGAGCATTTTTTGCTTCATCATATTCAGAATTCTCTGATAAATCTCCAAATCCTAATGCAACTTTTATACGTTCTGATATTTCTGTTCTTTTTTCAGTTTTTAGATATTCCAATTCTTTTTCTAAATTATCATATCCTTCTTGTGTTAATAATACTTCTTTCTCTTCCATTTGGCATTTCTCCTTTAAATCTTGTTTAGTTTAATTATATTACTCCACTATTAAAGTTTTGTCAAGTAAAACACATAAATTTATATAATTATATTTTTTGTAATTGATGATACATCATTTTACTATATTTACTATATTTTTAATATATATCCAATTTCCTTTTCTGTAATCATACTATTATTTCCTATAAAGCAATTTATAGTTATTTTATCTTGTATAATCATATCATAAATTTCTTTATAATTATTCATTGTATATATTACACTCTCATAGGCTATTTCGTCTTGAAATCCTTTTAATTTATATTGGTCAGGAATTAAAATTTTATAATAATTAATATTTATTCCATTAAACCTTTTACTTTTTATATTTATCTTATCATATATATTTAATATAATTGCATTATCATATATCATATATTTATTAATTTGTTCTTCTGGAAAATCTATATTTATTATAATCTCTGATTTTAAAAGGCTTCTTCTCTTATTGCTTGATATATTTAGCATTATTCCAAATTCTTTATATAAATATTCTTCTATTTTTTTACATCTTCCAATATGGTTTGTTACTATGTTTAATCTCTTTATATTTTTTGCAATTTGTATTATAATCTCTTTATTAAAATCATCTATATCATTTATTAATAATGAAACTTCTCCGAAATTCCATTTCTTCATTTTTAATGTTAAATATGTATTCAATAATTTTATATATTAAACAGTTGAATAAAAATCTTCCATTTAATATATTTATATTATTACTGTATAAGTAATTTTTAAATAATTGATTACTATCCAAATATTCAGATAGTGCAACACAATTTACCCCATTTTTTTCTAGTAGTATATTTATTCTATTAGTCAACTTTCTTATTTTATGTTTTGAAAGTTTTTTATTTTTTAGTATGGGCAAATAATATATTTTATTATCTCTAACTTTTATTATATTTAAAATATTTTTTATATATAATATTATTTTGTTTATAATATTATATTTATCTTCTGTTTCTCTTACATATATAATTTTTTTCAATACAATCACCTAAATACAACTTTTTTTAAATTGTATTTAGAATTTTATATAATATTACTAATTAGAAAATTAATTTAAATTTAGTAATAGATTATCTATTATTTAATCTATCTACTTAATTATCTAATACATATTCTATTGTTTTTTCTTCAATCCCTGTTACTTTTATTTTAACAGTGATAACTGTTTTACCTTTTACAAGATTAGAGGAAAAATTGCATTTTTCGATATTCTCCGCTATTTTTATATTATCATTTAAATAGATGCTATTATCATTTTTATAACTATATTTATTATCTGATTCAAATAATACTTCGTTATCTGATATTTCTTTTATTCCATTTTGCTCTTTTTTTATTTCTTTTAAAAAATACATATTAAACTTATCAAACTCTGGACTATTACTTCCATCTTTGTTAATTTCTTTCATATTATTTTGCAAATTTAATGTAACTGTTGCTAGTATTCCTACTACTATTAGAACTATCATTATATATACTGCTAAAGAAGTTAAAGTCACACCTCTTTGTGATTTCATATATACTTTCACACCCTCTTTTGTTTAATTTGAATATCTTAACTTATAACTAGAGCAATATTTCTAGTTTTAAGTTTCTTCTATAATTTCATCTATAACTATTTGTTCATTTTCATCTATTTTGTACCTTGGAAGTTCTGGTAATTCATCTAAACTAGAAATTCCAAACATCTTTAAAAATTCTTTTGTAGTAGAATAAATTGTTGGTCTTCCTGGTGCATCTAATCTTCCTACTTCTTCTATTAGGTTATATTCTAATAGTTTATATATTGTTCCATCTGAATTTACTCCCCTAATTTGTTCTATTTCTGCTCTTGTTATTTTAGGATTATATGCTATTATAGATAATGTTTCTAATGCCGCAGCAGATAAATTAGGTTTAGCTCTATTATCAAATATTGGATATATATAATCATAATACTCTTTTTTTGAACATAACTGATAACCATTGTCTACTTTTATTATTTCTATACCTCTATTTTGCTCCTCAAATTCAGCTTTCATATTTTGCATTATTGTATTAATATCTTCATCACTTAATTCTAATATTGTCATAAGTTCTTTTGTTTCTACTACTCTTCCAGCTGAAAACAATATTGCTTCAATTATTGATTTAGTCTTATCTATTTCCACTTCTTTCTCCTTGCTAATAATTTTTTCTAATTTAACAATATATATTATTGCATTTAAAGATTAAAAAGTCAATGTTTTGACATTCTTATTTTTTTATGATATTATTAATTTGTAATATAAATTAAGGGGTGATATCAAATGTCAGAAGATATCAAAAATGAAAAAAAGGAAATCGAAGTTGTTTCAGGTGATGGAACAAATTTAGAGTTTTCTCCTGTATATGACCATTTAAATGCTGCAAAGCCTAAACCAAAAAATGAAAATGATAAAAAGAAAAAGATAATTATACCAGGAATCAAGAACAAAAAATAGTTTAATATTATAACAAGAACTTTTTTAAGTTCTTGTTTATTTGTATTATTTTACTTTTTGTGGTATAATTTATGTATACTTTTTTATTGGAGGTAAAAAAAATGGCAATTTCTAATGCAAAAAAGCGGGAACTGACATGTCAATTTTGCCTAAAACAAAAGACAGGTTGTAAGTGTAAAAAATATTGGAAGGAAATTTATCGCAATAATCGTGAAAAAATCCTTTCTATATACCACACAAGTAAACCTTCGTAGCCCATTTGGGTTACACAATCTTTCTCTAACCTAAGTTAATTCTAGGGTTAGAGATTTTTATATTAGAACAACAGTGGGCTTTTTTGATGTCAGACTATTTAAATTTATTTTAAAGCCCACGCTCGTTGTTCGTCCGCCAAAATTTTGAAAAAATTTTGTGTGGAATATTTGCGAAGCTTTGTTGTATAGAAAAATCTTTGATTTTTCTATACAATAAAAAAATCACATTATATTGTGATTTTTTTGGTAGCGAAGATGTGATTCGAACACATGACCTACCGGGTATGAACCGGTTGCTCTAGCCAACTGAGCTACTTCGCCATATGAAACTTGTATTATTATAATAAGTTTAACCAATTTTGTCAATAAAAAACAGAAAATTTTATAAATTTTCTGTTTTAATATATTATTTAGTATCGATACTTTTTTCTTCTTTTTTATCAAGTTTTCTTTTTCCATCTGCTTTTTTTATAGCAGCTGTAGTATTAACTGTTGCGCCATATTTTTTTCTCATATCTTCTTCTACTTTGCTTACTTTATCCATTCCTCTTATTTTTTTTAATAATTCTCTATCTTCTGAACTTAGCTTTTCTTCACTTAAATCATCATCATATTTACTAGAAAATGCTTGTATAAAATTTATAAACCAATTTTGTTTTTTTGTATTAGTCATAATATTCATTCTTAATTAATTAAGAACTTTTCACCTCTTTTATATAAAACTACATAAATCTAAATATAGTTTACCATAAATAACTTAATTTGTCAAATATCTAATTCATGTAATTGTATTTAATTTATGATAATATCACCTTAGAACTTCGTAAGCGAATATTTCACCCTAAATGTATATTTTTGTAA
>CANPYN010000070.1 GCA_947588635.1 uncultured Clostridia bacterium | reverse complement strand
ATAAAATCAATTAGCTTTATTCCTACAAATGAAGTAAATACTATACAAGTTAAACTGATTATTCCCATTAGTATTATTGCTACTGTGTAAAACATTTTATTTGTTTTTGTATCTTTTAATTTTGCCATTTCGTGTACTGTTGCTTTACTTATTTCCGTAGCAATAGAAATATCTATATCTTTCATTATATCTTCTTTATTTTTCATTTTTTAAACCTCACTTGCTTCTGTCAATTAAATAGTCATCTATATCTTTTCTCGTTTTCTTTAAATTATCTATTCCATTTCCAGTAATTGAATTATCCATTAGACATTTAACTCCTTTGCAGATTAGAACTGTCATGGTTTTGTTCTCTTGAATATCCTCTTTTAATTGGCACATATCATTCCTTATTTCGTATATATCCTTACTATGTGCATCTACTGTTTGCTGTAAATATGTCATGTTGTCTTTACTTTTCTTATTTATCATTTCTTTCATCTTTATAATAAACGTTATCGCTCCTCCAATAGTTACTATAGCACTCGCTATTGCAATTAAAACTGCAAAGAATGTTTGAATATCATTAAATTCCAAAATAATTCTCCTTATATTCCCTCTGCGTATATTTCTTTGTTATTGTTTGTTTTGATTGCAAACCAACCTACTTTTCCATTGTATGTTGTTTGTCCCCAAAACCATGTTATACCTTTATATGTCTTTGTTACTTCTAGTACAGTTCCATATGGTATAGCACCTAATTTAGCTGATAATATTGTAAATGATTTTCTAAAATTAACGCCATCTGTAGCAACTATTTTGTATTTATTATTATTGTTTCCTATATCCATAGCTTTTTTACTTCTTAATACACAAATATATCCATTATATGGTCTATCCATTACTCCAACAGCTAAAGATTTTATTCCATTTTGGTCATAATATCTTCCATCATAACCAATAAAGCCTAAATGACCATATCCACCACCAAAATTAGAACCATAAACTAATATATCTCCAGCTTGTAATGGTGTGTTAGAGGATAATTTGTTAAAGTGCGATAAAACATCTCCGTTTGTAGCCCAGTCTTTTGCATTTCCTCTAGCTGTGAATGGTATGTTTAATACTTGATATAATAATTGTTGAATTAAACTTACGCATTGACCTTTATATTTATAATTAGGTGCTGGATTTGCAACACTAACTTTTGATAAAGCCCAATTACAAAATTCTTTTAAATTCATAAATTATTCCCCCTTTTTTATTTAATACCATTTGCTTTGTTATAATTTGCACTTGATATTTTTAATGTTACACCTAAAAATGTTACTATTGCAGTTATTGTACCAACTATTTCTTCACCAAAAGGTAAATTCCATATTTGTGCTAGTGCAAAATATAAAGTTCCAAGTGCTGGTAATATAATCTGTGCAATATACTTTAAAATATCATATAACTTATTAGACATATTATCGCCTCCTATCCTTAATATTATTATTATTCATCTATTTCCATATAGTTATCTACACTATCATTAATTCCTAAATATAGTTTTTTTGATTTAACTGCATAGTCTAATGTACCTTTTTCGTCTGTTTGTACTTTTTCTTTAGATACTATTATTTTTCCCTCATCTGCTTCTAATATAATTAATTTTACTTCTTTTTGTTCTGTTTTCATATTTAACACTCCTCACTATGCTAAAGTCCAACCTTTTTCTGTAGCTATTGCTTTTTCTTCATCTGATAGTCTACTTAAATTTGATGAGCCTAGTTTTAACGTTTTAGTTTTTGTTGTTACACCTAATGCGTTAACTGCACTTAATAATGTATCGTGTGTTAAATTATTACCAGCATCCTCCAAATTCAAACTAGCATTTATAGTACCAGCAAAAGTTATATCAGTTATGTTTCCACAATAATTAAAAATATCATATAATGGATTTGTATAACTGGTTGAACTTGCATCTGATACTGCAGATGTAAGATTTATTTCACCTATTGTTGTTAAATTATCGCAAAATGCAAATGTTGAAAAAAATTCCTTACATTTAGGACAATTAATCTTTCCTATTTTTGTTAAGTACGTATTACCACCAAAAGCATTAGTTAAGTTAGTTACATTTGGCATATTCATATCTTTAAATTCAAATTCTTCGAAAAAACCTGCTAAACTGTCAAAAATACTTTCAGCATTTTCTACGTTTTCTAAATTTAATTTTGTCATATCATCAGTAAAAGTTGCTCCATAAAATGTACGATACATTATTTTTACAGTAGAACTATCTAAATTTTGTGGTATATATTCTTTATTTACAAATGTAAACAAATTGCTCCAGTCAGTATTATTTTTTGTCCTTATGTTCCACCATTCTGCTTCTTTTGAAGAACCACCGCCACCACCAGTTATGCTTTCAATAGTGCTAGGTAAATTATTACTATTTTTGTCTTGTGGAATTGTAGCACCTTTTTCTTCTAATTTGGTATAGGCATTTGAAATGTTATCTTTTATTCTTGTTATTTCACTTGCAATACTCATATTATACCTCCGATAAAGATGTTTCTATGTTACCGACTATACTATCCACATAAGACTGTACTTCAGACATGGTTACATATTTTTTGCCTTGCATATATATATCTAAAAAGCCTTCTAAATCATTCATCTTAACAAAATCTTTAGTATCTAAATAAATATCTACAAATCCTGGTATGTCGTTCATAGTAGCAAATTCACTATCGTTCTTTAAATCGCTAGTTTTTGTAGGTATTGTTGGTAAGTCTTTCTTTACTTGTTCTACTAATTGACTTTTTAATTTACTGTAAAAATATTTTAAACTACTTTCATTCAAATATTTATCTGCCATATTTATCACCCTATGTAGTCATTATTTTGTCTATATCTGCATTTTGCATAGCTGTTAAATCTGCTTTTGCCCAATATTGTGTTAAATCTACTGTTGCACCTAAACTATCCCATGCACTTCCAGTCCAAGCATAATTTTGTCCATTTTCTTCTACGTTCCATACATCACCCTCTTGAGCTGTATCTTCTTTCTCGGTTAATTCACTATATTCAGTTACAGAGCCTTTATATTTATATACACTTGATACTTTACTATCAACATATGTTTCAGTAGCATAGCTCTTTGCATTTAATTCTGTATTAGAAACATAATCTTTTGCAGTAATAGCACTTTCTACATCACTTGCAGTTTGGTAACCTTTTTTAGTAATTGCACTTTCTACATCATCAGCTGTTTGATATCCTGCTTCTTGTAATTCTAAAATATCAGCCTCTGCATTTGCAATATCTCCCTCTGCTTGTAATAAATCACTTGCACTTGCAATTCCTAATGTTTCTTTTGTTAAAGTACCTTTTATTTCTGTTCCATCAAGTGTAGGTATATCAGTTAAAGCATTATAACTACCATTAAATGAACTAGAACCAGCATCGTTTATCTTTTTTACTAATTCATCTGTTAAGTTGTTATCT
The DNA here is from genome assembly GCA_947588635.1 of uncultured Clostridia bacterium. Taxonomy (GTDB): domain Bacteria; phylum Bacillota; class Clostridia; order TANB77; family CAG-508; genus CAG-452. Next base: position 1,877 of record CANPYN010000070.1, on the reverse strand, counting down.
GATAACACTTTATATTCACTTTCAGAATTTGTCTTGTGTTCTTTATCAACCTTTTTATCAAATTCTGCTTTTAATTTTTGGTTATAATATAATAACCCATTTTCATCTAAAAATTTACTTTCAGCCATATTATTATTCACCTCTTATAACATTATATCAAGCCTGACCTTTTAATATATTCTCTATATCCATGTTTGATAGAGCAGTCATTTTGTCTTGTAAGCCTAATTCTTTAGATACTTTATTACCCTCTAATACTATATCGTTTATACTAGGCTTATTTATCAAATTGTTATAGTCAAGACTTACTTCACTCTTTGCACCAATTTTAAATTTATTTTCTTCTTGCTCTATTACTATATTATCTCCAGCAATTATCTCAATATTATTATATCCGTTTATCTTTGCTTGAAGAATATCATCTAATATATTCCCACTTATATTAATAGGTGTAAATTCTAGGTCAGCCGATATATCTATTACACAATTATCCTCTGCCATATTACACCTCCTTAATTAGTTATTTCATATGTTAAATATAACATTCCTCTTTTTAATGTTTTAACTATTTTTTTGCCATTTAGCATACCCTCAAATTGTAAATCATAATGTAAATTTCTAAAATTTTCAGTTAACTCTACTTGCTTGGTATCTTCTGGCTCTATCATAAATTCATAACATTTTCTTTCTTCATTATATTCCATATCTTCTTTTGTTTTTTGGAATATATATTGTTCGCTATTTGGTGCATATCTAACAGAAAAAGTAAGTTTATCATTATCGCCTAATTTTACAGGCTCATTTTTTATATTTATTGTTACTTTAACTGGCTGACTATCTCCTTTTATCATATGCACTCCCCCTACTTATATTATAACATATTTTAGTATTTTTGTCAAGGGAGAGAATTGGCAAGTATTATTTGCGAATGATTTTTCTTTGACCAATTCACACGTGCTGTGTGCTACTAATATATATAGTTGGACACCAGCGATAGGAGCTTTAGGAGAAACAGCTCCTACAGTAACATATCAAGGTAGAAGAGGAGAATATATGTTAAGTGGTAATTTAGTCGTTGTAAGTTTTTACATCAAAGGTATTATTACTAAATTAAATGGAACAAATAATTATGGAATTATAACAGGATTGCCATCGGCGATACAGAAAAAAGCAGGTACATATAATTTTGGTCAAATTCCATTTTCAATAGGTGTAATGTATAATATAGTTGCATTAGATAATCCAAACATGATATATGATGCAGGTAGTAATATAATAAGATTACAAAGAGGTGCAGGACAGGGAGCAAATAAATTACAACTTACTTCTAGTGGTGGAAATTATTTTGAAATTGGTGGCTCTGCGTGTTACATATTAGGATAAATAAACGAAAAGAGGCATAAAAGCCTCTATTTTTATTTCCAACGACCTATTGCAATAGCCATAAATTTGTGATTTACTCCAGTGACACTTGTTGGCCTTGCAATACAATAACCATCAAAACTATCTTTTACAATATTATAAGCCTGATACTCGAGTAGAAAACATCCACTACTTCCAAGTGGCTGTACATACTTTGTAACTGTTGGATTTTCTATAAAAGGAACTGGAAAATAATATCTTTTAGTGTCCCTTGCATAATATAAATTTCCCCAAGCGTTAGTACAATTCAATGTATTTATACGTTGAAAAGTACATATTAAAATTCCATTTGCAAATTTGTATGCTGTACCATCTTCATTAGACACTATTTCACAATCTTTAGCACACAGCACGTGTGAATTGGTCAAAGAAAAATCATTCGCAAATAATACTTGCCAATTCTCTCCCTTTATCTGTTCATAATCTATTTTGTTATATGCAACTTTTACACTATC
>CANPYN010000069.1 GCA_947588635.1 uncultured Clostridia bacterium | reverse complement strand
TAGTTATTTTTTATAAAAAATATAAAAGCCTAAGGGTGGGGGCGAAAATAAAGTCCACCAAATGGGGTATGGCCCAAGGATAAACAACAATTTATCTCATAAATTTCGAAAGGAGTCTGCATTTTGATTTCATTTTTGATAAGTGCATTAAAGATAATATTCTTATTAGGATTTTTAATATTCATACACGAAAGCGGACATTTTTTGGTTGCTAAAGCTTGTAAGATTAAGGTAAAAGAATTTGCAATAGGGTTTGGACCAACAATTTGGAAGAAACAAGGTAAAGAAACAAAATATGCTCTAAGACTGATACCACTTCGGTGGATTTGTAAATATGCTTCGGAGAAGAAGAACGTTCAGAAGAAAAAGGTTCTTTTACTACAGCAAGTATACCTAAGAGAATTCTTGTAGTTCTTGCTGGAGGAGCAGTAAATATTGTATTTGGACTATTAGTATATTTTATTTTAGCTTCATCAACAGGTAATTATATAACTACAACGATAGATACAGTTATTCCAAACTATTCAGCAGAACAAGTAGGTATTAATCAAGGAGACGAAATATTAAAAATAAATGGGAAGAGAGTAAGATTAAAAAGTGATATAGATGAGGAAATTCAAAAATCTAATGGAGAACTTGTAAAACTTACAATTAAAAGAAATAATGAAATAAAAAATATAGAACTCATACCAACTTTAGAAGAAACTAAGGTAATAGGAATATATTTAGGAACACAAGATGAAGATATGTCAGGGAAAATAAAAAGTATATATCAAAATTCACCGGCAGAAGTAGCAGGAATTCAAGCAGGAGATAATATACTAAGTATAAATGGAGAAAGTGTTGAAGATAATCCATATAAAATAGTAAATTTAATTTCACAAAGTAAAACTGACGAAATTGCGTTAAAAATTGAAAGAAATGGAGAAATAAAAGCAATTAACGTAAAACCAGAAACTCAAAAAAACTATAAAATAGGAGTATCCTTTAAAATAGCAGATAATAATTTTATAAACAATATATATTATGGATTTTGGGACACAACAGAATTTTCTTTATCAATAGTAGATAACTTAAAAATGATGTTTACAGGAAAAGTTAGTGCGGACCAACTTATGGGACCTGTTGGAATATCACAAGTAGTTTCTAAAACACAAGGAATAGTAGAATTCATATATATGTTAGCATTAATATCATTATCATTAGGTGTAACTAATTTACTTCCATTTCCACCATTAGATGGAGGAAAAATAGTAATTCTAATAATAGAAGCAATTAGAAGAAAACCAATAAAAGAAAATACAGAAATAGCAATACAAATGGCAGGATTTTGTTTGCTTATTGGGTTATCAATATTTGTAACATATAATGATATATTAAGAATATTTTAGATGATTCTGGTTAATGTTTTGAATTGTAATGTATTTAAATTTTAACTATATATAAAAATATAAAATACTAAACACAAAATATCAACTTATGGAGAGGATGAAAAAACAAATGCTAAATGTAGTAGGAGACGTATTTAAAGATTATAAAGAGCAAAGCAATATATTAGATGCAAAAATCGAAAATATAAATTTATTTAAAAAAAGCAATAAATTAGAAATAAATTTAATAACAGAAAAGCAAATAACATTGCAAGAACTTGAAAGCTTTGAAGAATATTTAAAAAACAGATTCCAAATAAAAAAATTGTCGATTAATATCAAAATGGGTGCAAAAGGGGCCAGGCCCCTTTTGCACCAAGAATTAAAAAAAGGATGGGAAAGCATTGTAAAATATATTTCTAAGAAATATCCTTTGACTAAAGCTATATTAGACAAAAGCAATATTGAAGTAAAAGATAATATAGTTACAGTATTTTTGAATACAAAAAATGCAGATTTTTTACATAATTATGAAATCGATAAAGAAATAGAAAAAATAATAGAAAATATATATGGAGCAAAAATAAAAGTAGAATTTAAAGAAAATGTTTCTGAGACTACATTAAAGAAACAAACTGAGTTTTTGGAAGAATTAGAAAAAGATGCATGCAAGGATTTAATTAATGAAATAAATGTTCAAAATGAAATAGCTATGCAAATTGAGAAACAAAAGAAAGAAACAGAAGAGTTGGAGAATCAAGAAGCAGGTAAAATTCCTTTAATACTTGGGAGAACTGATAAAATAAAAGATAAAATAGTTAAAATAGCAGATTTAACACCAGATTATGGGAGAGTTGCAATTGAAGGAAAAGTCATTAGTGTTGATTCAAGAGAATTAAAAAATGGAAAAACGCTAGCAATGTTTAATATTTATGATGGTACAAGTACTATTACTTGTAAGTCATTTATAGAAGCAGAAAAGACAGATAGAGTAATGGCTAGATTAAAAGAAGCTAAAAGATTAAAAATAGCTGGAAATGCTCAATTTGATAATTATGCAAAAGAGTTAGGTGTTATAGCTAATATAATTATAGAGATTCCAGATATTGAAGAAATAAAGAGAATGGATTTAGCAAAAGAAAAAAGAGTAGAACTTCATCTTCACACTCAAATGAGTCAAATGGATGGGGTAAGTTCTGCAACAGATTTAATAAAAAGAGCAAGTTCATGGGGAATGAAAGCTATAGCAATTACAGATCACGGAGTTGTTCAGAGTTTTCCAGAGGCAAAAAAAGCTGCAGATAAATTTGGAATAAAAGTTTTATATGGAGTTGAAGCATACTTAGTGCCTGATGATAATGCTATTGATTTATCAAATGGAATGGATGAAGAATACATTGTTTTAGATATAGAAACAACGGGACTTTCTTTTAGAACAGAAAAAATAACAGAAATTGGAGCAGTAAAAGTTAAAAATGGAGAAATTATTGATACATTTGAATGTTTTGTAAATCCGGAAGTACCAATACCACAAAAAATAGTTGAAATAACTCATATAACAGATGAAATGGTTAAAGATGCAGAAACTATTGATATTATAATGCCTAAATTTTTAGATTTTATAGGAAACTTAAAACTAGTTGCACATAATGCAGATTTTGATGTAGGATTTTTAAAATATAATGCAGAAAATTTAGGACTAAAAATGGATAATGAATATATAGATAGTCTAAAATTATCTAGACAATTATATCCAGAATTTAAAAAGCATAAATTAGGAATAATTGCAGAAAAATTAGGAATAAAGGTGGAAAATGCACATAGAGCCTTAGATGATGTTAAAACATTAGTACAAGTATTTATAAAAATGCTTGAAAAAATAAATAAAGAGGAACCTAAAAAAAGAGGAAAGAAAAAAGAGGAGAAAAAAGAATTATATAAAACTCTTCCTTCATATCATGCAATAATTTTAGTGAAAGACTATAAAGGTTTAAGAAATTTATATGAACTAATATCAGTATCTCATTTAAATTATTTTTATAAAAAACCACGAATTTTAACTAGTGTATTAGAAAAATATAAAGAGGGATTAATACTTCGGAAGTGCATGTGAACAAGGAGAATTATATCGAGCAATTGTGGCTGGAAAATCAGATGAAGAGATAGAAAAAATAGCAAGCAGATATGATTATTTAGAGATACAACCATTAGGAAATAATGAATTTATGATAAGAAATGGTACTGTAGCGGATGAAGAAGGACTAAAAGATATAAATAGAAGAATAGTTGCTATTCGGAGATAAGTTGGGTAAAAAGGTTGTTGCAACATGTGATGTGCATTTTATGGATCCAGAAGACGAGATATATAGAAGAATATTAATGGCAGGTCAAGGATTTGCTGATAGCGATGAGCAAGCACCACTTTATTTAAGAACAACAGAGGAGATGTTAAAAGAATTTGAATATTTAGGCAAAGAAAAGGCCTATGAAGTAGTTGTAACAAATACAAATATTATATCAGATATGTGCGAGTCAATAAGCCCAATATCATCTGAAAAATGTCCTCCAGTACTAGAAAATGCAGAAAAGGATATAAAAGATATTTGTACAAGTAAAGCAAAAGAATTATATGGTGATCCACTTCCACAAATAGTAGAAGATAGATTAAAAAGAGAGTTAGACTCAATTATAAAGAATGGATTTTCAACACTTTATATTATTGCTCAAAAGTTAGTATGGAAATCTAATGAGGATGGATATTTAGTAGGGTCAAGAGGATCTGTTGGTTCATCTTTTGTAGCAAATATGTTAGGAATAACAGAGGTTAATTCACTGCCACCACATTATAGGTGTCCTAAATGTAAGTATTCAGATTTTACAGATTATGGTATAAAAAATGGAGTTGATTTGCCAGATAAAGTATGCCCTAAATGCGGAGAGAAATTATCTAAAGATGGGATGGATATACCATTTGAAACATTTTTAGGATTTAATGGTGATAAAGAGCCAGATATTGACTTGAACTTCTCTGGAGAATATCAGTCAAAAATACATAAATATGCAGAAGTAATATTTGGACAAGGTAAAACTTTTAAAGCAGGAACTGTTGGTACAATAGCAGATAAAACTGCATTTGGATATGTAAAAAATTATTATGAAGACAGGAATATTCCGGTTACAAATGCTGAAATTTCTAGATTAGTGGCAGGGTGTACAGGAGTAAAAAGAACAACAGGTCAGCATCCAGGTGGAATTATAGTAGTACCACATGGAAGAGAAATATATGAGTTTACACCAGTGCAACATCCAGCAGATGATCCAAATTCAGATATAATAACAACACATTTTGATTATCACTCAATAGATAAAAACTTGCTTAAGCTTGATATGTTGGGACATGATGATCCAACTGTAATTAGAATGTTACAAGATTTAACAGGAGTAGATCCAAAAACTATTCCACTTGATGATAAAAAAACTATGAGTTTATTCACATCAACAAAGGCATTAGGAGTAGAACCAGAACAAATACGTTCTAAAACTGGTTCATTTGGAATACCGGAATTTGGAACTAAATTTGTAAGAGGAATGTTAGAAGATACAAAGCCAACTACTTTTGAAGAGCTAATACGTATATCTCGGATTATCACATGGTACGGACGTATGGCTTAATAATGCAGAAACTTTAATAAAAGAGGGAACAGCAACATTAAGTGATGCAATATGTACAAGAGACGATATAATGACATATCTAATTAAGAAAGGTCTAAATCCTGATCATGCATTTAAGATAATGGAAGCGGTACGTAAAGGTAAAGTTGCAAAAGGTGCAGAACCTAAATGGGAAGAATACGTGGAAGAAATGAAAGAACATGATGTACCAGATTGGTATATTGATTCATGTAAGAAAATAAAATATATGTTCCCAAAAGCACATGCAGTAGCATATGTAACAATGGCATTTAGAATAGCGTGGTTTAAAGTATATTACCCATTAGCATATTATGCAACATATTTTAGTATAAGAGCAGACGACTTTGATAGTGAAATAATGATATATGGAAAAGAAAAAGTAAAACAAAAAATGAAAGAATTAGATGCATTAGGAAATAATATGTCAGTAAAAGAAAAAGGAATATATACAATACTAGAAATAGTATTGGAAATGTACGAGAGAGGATTTAAATTTTTGCCAATAGATTTGTACAAATCACATAGTACCAAATTCTTAATTGAAGATGGAGCAATACGACCACCACTTTCTAGCATACCAGGACTAGGTGGAGTTGCAGCAGAAGGTATATATAAGGCAGTAGTAGAAGAACACGGAAAATTCATATCAATTGATGATTTTCAAATAAAATCAAAAGCAGGTAAAGCAGTAATAGAAATGCTTACAAAATTCGGGTGTTTTGAAGGAATGAGTAAAAGTAATCAAATAAGTTTATTTGGATAAGTTAATTGCAATTTGTATGTGAAATTTATAAAACAATACTAGACTATTACCTGACTATTACTAAAATATTACTAAATTATTACAAATATATGACATTTTATATAATCTCTTGAAATAAAAGAAATAAAATGATAAATTTATATCGGAGAATTTTAAAAGCAATGTAAAATAGGACAAAACAAAAGAAATAAAAGGGGAGATAAAAATGTTAAAAGACAAGAAAATTTTATTAGGAATACTAGCAATATTATTGTTATTCATATTACCCAATATCGTAAAGGCAGAAACAATAGATGCGACTAATACAACTCAAACTTCAACAAATAAAGAAGTAAGGTGGAGTTATGAATTAGATGGTGATAATGCAAAAAATTTAAAATGTACAAATGTATCTGAAATAGATGGAAATCTAACAATTCCAGAAACTATAGATAACCACGATGTAATATCAATAGGTAGTGAAGCTTTTAAAGGATGTACAGGAATAACAGAAATAACAATACCAAGCTCAGTAAAAAGTATAGAATATAAAGCGTTTCAAAATTGTACAAATTTAGCAAGTGTAAATCTAGGAA
>CANPYN010000068.1 GCA_947588635.1 uncultured Clostridia bacterium | reverse complement strand
GCAACACAAAGTGAAAATAAATTTTTAAATAGTAATTTTATTTTCAAAAGAAAAATCAAATATTTTTCTATACAATAAAATGGTTACGATTCCTACAACATTTGCATTTAATTTGTTGTTTATCCTTCTCGGGCGGAAATGAATTCTGCTCCTACCAACAACAATTTATTAAAATATATGGAAAGGATGATATATCACAATGAAAGAGTTTAATAAAAAAATAATACTAGAAGATGGAGAAGAATACTTAGGATATGGATTTGGTGCAGATATAGAAGCAATATGTGAAATAGTATTTAATACATCTATGGTGGGATATCAAGAAATAGTTTCGGATCCATCATATACATATCAAGCGGTGGTTATGACATATCCTTTAATAGGAAATTATGGAATAACAGATGATGACTATGAAACAAAACAGCCTACAATTGGAGGATTGATTGTAAGAGAATATAATGATTTGCCTAGTAACTTTAGATATACAAAAACATTATCAGAATATTTAGAAGAAAATGATATACCAGCAATATATGGTGTAGACACAAGAAAATTAACTAGAAGTATTAGAGATAAAGGAAGCAGAAAAGTAATAATAACAGATATAAATACAAGTAAAGAAGATGCTTTAGAAAAGTTAAAGAAATATGTTCCATTAAAGGATGCTGTAAGTAAAGTAAGTTGTAAAAAGAAATGGTATTCAAGGACGGCAAATGCAAAATTTAACATTGTTGCAGTAGATTGTGGAATTAAGTTAAATATAATAAGAAGCCTAAATAAAAGAGGATGTAATGTAACAGTTGTTCCATACAATACACCTTATGAAAAAATTATAGATTTAAAACCAGATGGAATATTTTTATCAAATGGACCAGGAGACCCAGAAGATGTAACAGAAGTAATAGAACTGGTTAAGAAACTTAGAGGAAAATATCCAATATTTGGAATATGCTTAGGACACCAAATGATATCTTTAGCATATGGTGCAAAAACATATAAATTAAAATTTGGACATAGAGGTGGAAATCATCCAGTATTAAATCTAAAAACAGATAAAATAGAAATTACTAGTCAGAATCACAGTTATGCAGTAGATGAAAAATCGCTAAAAGGAACAGGATTAGAAGTAACACACAAAAATATTTTAGACAATACAATAGAAGGTGTACAATGCATAAAAGATAAAGTATTTAGCGTTCAATACCATCCTGAAAGTGCACCAGGACCACAAGATTCAAGTTATCTATTTGATCAGTTTATAAATCTGATGAAAAATAGGGACTGACCTGAATTTTCGTTAGAAAATTCTAGGGTCTGTCCCCTAAAAAAAGACAAAGGCATATAAAATTAATTGCAAATAAACCATAAAAATAAAGAAAGGAAGAAAATAAAAATGCCAAAAAGAAAAGATATAAAAACAGTACTTGTAATAGGATCTGGACCAATAGTAATAGGACAAGCAGCAGAATTTGATTATGCAGGTACACAAGCATGCTTAGCATTAAAAGAAGAAGGATATAAAGTAATACTTGTAAATTCAAATCCAGCAACAATAATGACAGATGTAACTATTGCAGATAAAGTATATATGGAACCATTAACATTAGAATATGTAGCAAAAATAATAAGATATGAAAGACCAGACGCAATTCTACCAGGAATAGGTGGACAAACTGGTTTGAATATAGCAATGCAATTATACAAAAAAGGAGTTTTGCAAGAGTGCCAGGTAGAACTACTTGGAACAGCAACAGAAGCAATAGAACGTGCAGAAGATAGAGAAAAATTTAAAGAATTATGCGAAGAATTAGGTGAGCCAGTATTAGAATCAATAATAGCACATTCAATAGAAGAAGGAATAGACGCAGCACATACTATTGGATATCCAGTTGTACTAAGACCAGCATTTACTTTAGGAGGAACAGGAGGAGGATTTGCAGATAATGATGAAGAATTAAAAGAAATAGTAAAACATGCAATAAAACTTTCGCCAGTTGGTCAAGTATTAGTAGAAAAAAGTATAAAAGGATATAAAGAGATAGAGTATGAAGTAATCAGAGATGCTAATAACACAGCAATAACTGTATGTAATATGGAAAATTTAGATCCAGTTGGTGTGCATACAGGAGATTCAGTTGTAGTTGCACCAAGTCAAACTTTAACGAACAAAGAATATCATTTATTAAGAGATAGTGCTTTAAAAATAATAAGAGCATTAAAAATAGAAGGTGGATGTAATGTTCAATTTGCTTTAGATCCACATTCATTTAAATATTATTTAATAGAAGTAAATCCAAGAGTATCTCGTTCATCAGCATTAGCATCAAAAGCAAGTGGATATCCAATAGCACGAGTTTCAGCTAAAATTGCTATAGGAATGAGATTAGATGAAATACAACTTGCAAATACGCCAGCAAGCTTTGAACCAACACTTGATTATGTAGTATCAAAAATTGCAAGATTTCCATTTGATAAATTTGTTCTTGCTTCAAACAAATTAAGTACTCAAATGAAAGCAACTGGAGAAGTAATGAGTGTAGGAAGAACGCTAGAGGAGAGCTTGCTTAAAGCTATAAGATCATTAGAAATAGGTGTATGCCACATTTATATGAAGAAATTTGACAGTTTTGAAACAGAAGAATTAATGGAATATATAAAAGATGGAACAGATGATAGAATTTATGCTATAGCAGAACTTATAAGAAGAAAAACAGACTTAGGATTAATATATAATACTACTAAAATAGATATGTTCTTTTTACAAAAAATTAAAAATATTATAAAAATGGAATATAAAGTAAAAGAAAATATTGACAATATAGAAATATTAAAAGAAGCTAAAAAAATGGGATTTAGCGATAAATATATTGCAAAATTATGGGGAAAGAAAGAGGAAGATTTATATCTACTTAGAAAAAAAGAAAATATTTATCCAGTATATAAAATGATAGATACTTGCGCAAGTGAATTCGAAAGTTATGTACCATATTTTTATTCTACATATGAAGAAGAAAATGAATCAATTGTTAGCAATAAAAAGAAAATTATAGTATTAGGAGCAGGACCTATAAGAATTGGACAAGGTGTAGAGTTTGATTATTCGACAGTACATGCAGTAAAAACAATTAAAAATGCCGGATATGAAGCAATTATAATAAATAACAACCCAGAAACAGTATCTACAGATTATACAACAAGTGATAAATTATATTTTGAACCATTAACAGTAGAAGATGTAATGAATATAATTGACCTAGAAAAACCAGAAGGTGTAGTTGCAGCACTAGGAGGACAAACAGCAATAAATCTTGCAATGCCACTTGCAAAACTTGGTGTAAAAATAATAGGAACAGATGTTGATGCGATAGAAAGAGCAGAAAATAGAGACAGCTTTGAAAAGGTTATGGAGAAATTAAATTTATTACAACCAAAAGGTCAAGCTGTAACTAATATAAAAGATGGAATAAGAGTAGCAGAAGAAATTGGATATCCTGTACTTGTAAGACCAAGCTTTGTATTAGGTGGAAGAGCAATGCAAATAGTTTCAAATAGAAAAGCATTAGAAAAATATTTAAAATCAGCTGTTGAAATAAATAATGAACAACCGGTATTAGTAGATAAATATATAATTGGTAAAGAATTAGAAGTAGATGCAGTATGTGATGGAAAAGATGTATTTGTACCAGGTATAATGGAGCACGTAGAAAAAACAGGTATACACTCAGGAGATAGTATTAGTATTTATCCAACATTTAGCGTAAGCCAAAAGGCAAAACAAACAATATTAGACTATACAGTAAAACTAGGATTAGGTATTGGAATTGTAGGCTTATACAATATACAATTTATAGTAGATAAAGAAGAAAAAGTATATGTAATAGAAGTAAATCCAAGGTCATCTAGAACAGTACCATTTATATCAAAATCAACAGGATATTCACTTGCTGATATAGGAACACTTGTTATGCTTGGAAGAACTTTAAAAGAGCAAGGAATAACAGAAGTTTATCCAAAAGAAAAAGAAAAGTGGTATGTAAAAGCACCGGCATTTTCATTTTCTAAATTAAATGGAATGGATACATATTTATCACCAGAAATGAAATCAACAGGTGAAGCAATTGGATATGATACAAAACTAACAAGAGCACTATATAAGGCTCTGCAATCATCAGGAATGAACTTAGCAAATTATGGAACGATTTTAGTAACAATAGCAGACAAAGATAAAGAAGAAGCACTTCCATTAATAAGAAGATTTTACAACTTAGGATTTAACATAGAAGCAACAAAAGGTACAGCAAAATTTTTAAAAGAACATGGAATAAGAACAAGAGTTAAAAAGAAAATAAGTGAAGGTAGCGAAGAGATATTGGAATCTATGAGAAAAGGATATGTTAATTATGTTATAAGTACACGAGATGTAGATGCAATAGACCAAGAAACAGATGGAAGTATCATTAGAAGATGCGCAGTAGAAAATAATATAGCTATGTTTACAGCTTTAGATACAGTTAGAGTATTGCTAGATGTGTTGGAAGAAATTACACTATGCATATCAACAATAGATGAGTAAATTGTAATTTGATTTATAAGGTTCTTTAGGGAAGGTTATAATTATTTGTTTCCAACGCGAATTCCGTTACTGAACTTGTAAGTTGCTAAAAGCAACAACAGTTTCATGTAACGAAAGCTGGATCGCGTAACTGAGAAACAAATAATTATTAACCTTCCCTATGAACCAATTAAACATTTACACAAATTACAATGTATGTAAGGAAGGAGATTTTTATGAAACATTTAATTGATATAACAGATTTAGATGTACAAGAAATTGATGACTTAATTAAAACAGCAAAAGATATAATGGCAAACAAAGAAAAATATTCAGAAAAATGCAAAAACAAAATACTTGCAACACTATTTTTTGAACCAAGTACTAGAACAAGACTTAGCTTTGAATCAGCAATGCTAGGACTTCGGAGGAAATGTAATAGGATTTTCATCTGCGATGAATAGTTCTACAGCTAAAGGTGAAAGTGTATCAGATACAATAAGAACAGTTAGTTGTTATTCTGACATTATAGCAATGAGACATCCAAAAGAAGGTGCTCCAATGCTTGTTTCGGAAAACTCTACAGTACCTATTATAAATGCAGGAGATGGAGGACATAACCATCCAACACAGACTTTAACAGATCTATTAACAATAGCAAGTGAAAAAGGAAAACTTTCTGATTTAACAATTGGACTATGTGGAGATTTAAAATTTGGAAGAACAGTGCATTCGTTAATAACTGCAATGTCAAGATATAAGAATATTAAGTTTGTATTAATATCTCCAAATGAACTAAAAATACCAGATTATATAAAAGAAGAAAAATTAAGAAAGAATAATATAGAATATGTAGAAACTAATGATATAGAAGAATATATGGATAAATTAGATATTTTATATATGACAAGAGTTCAAAAAGAAAGATTTTTTAACGAAGCAGATTATATAAGACTAAAAGACTACTATATATTAACATTAGATAAATTAAAAAATGCTAAAAAAGATTTATGTATTATGCATCCACTCCCAAGGGTAAATGAAATAGCAACAGAAGTAGATAATGATCCAAGAGCATGTTATTTTAAACAAGTAGAATATGGAAAATATATTAGAATGGCGCTTATATTAAAATTATTGGAAATTAAATAAATATGTAGGGGCTGACGCGACCCTGTCCGCCCGTTAAAGAATAAATAAAATCAATAAAAAGGAGAGAGAATGTAATGAACATAGATAGTATAAATAATGGTATTGTAATAGACCATATAGAAGCGGGAAAGAGCATGGAAATATACAAATATCTCGGACTAGAGAATTTAGATTGTTCTGTAGCCATAATAAAAAATGTAAAAAGCAAAAAATCAGGTAAAAAGGATATAATTAAAATTGATAATGATATGGATATAAATATGGACATATTGGGATACATAGATACAAACATTACAGTAAATGTAATAAAAGATGGAAAAATAATAAAAAAAGCACATATGGAACTTCCAGAAAAATTAGTTAATATAGTAAAATGTGAAAATCCAAGATGTATAACTACAGAAGAAAAAGATATTGACCAAATATTTGAATTAAAAGATAGAGAAAACAAAATATATAGATGTAAATATTGTGAAGCACAAGCAAAGAAATAACAGAGAAAAAGTACAAAAATCAAGCAAAAAATTGCAGGAAAAAATTTCTTGCAATTTTTTTGAAATTTTTTTAAAAAAAGTGTTGACAGTAAATATTATTTTATGCTAAAATTAATCTTGCGTTCGGCAAAAAAGCACGAACATAAAAGTACATTGAAAAATAAACAATAAATTCCTTTAAGAGAATACTTTGAAGTATTCGTACTCAAAAAGAA
>CANPYN010000067.1 GCA_947588635.1 uncultured Clostridia bacterium | reverse complement strand
AGCATTTTTAGTAGCTGAGGAATTTGGAGTAACTGCACACAAAAAAGAAATTGTTAAAGATGAAGACATCTTATTTGATGAAAGTGAAGATAAAGAAGAAGAATTAAAACCAAGACCACCAGTAATTGTAGTTATGGGACACGTAGATCACGGAAAAACATCACTTTTAGATGCTGTTAGAGAAACAAATGTAATAGAAGGAGAAGCAGGAGGAATTACTCAGCATATTGGTGCATATAAGGTCGAAGTAAATGGAAGAGAAATTACATTCTTAGATACTCCAGGACATGAAGCATTTACAGCAATGAGAGCAAGAGGAGCACAAATAACAGATATAGCAATACTTGTAGTAGCTGCAAATGATGGAGTTATGCCTCAAACTGTAGAAGCTATAAATCATGCTAAATCTGCAGGAATTCCAATAATTGTTGCAATTAATAAAATTGATGTGGAAGGTGCAAATCCAGATAAAGTAAAACAAGAACTAGCTGAATATGATTTAGTTTCTGAAGAATGGGGAGGAGACACAATATTTGTACCAATTTCTGCAAAAAAGAGAATAAATATAGATAATTTACTAGAAATGGTATTATTAGTAGCTGATATGAAGGAACTAAAAGCTAATCCTAAAAAACAAGCAAAAGGTGTAGTTATAGAAGCAAAACTAGACAAAGCAAAAGGACCAGTAGCTACAATGCTTGTACAACGTGGTACATTAGATGTTGGAGATACAATATTAGTTGGTTCTGTTATAGGTAGAATAAGAACAATGACAAATGATAAAGGAAAGAAAGTAAAAAAAGCAGGACCATCAACTCCAGTAGAAATAACAGGACTTGCAGAAGTTCCAGAAGCAGGAGATACATTCTATGAAGTAAAAGATGAAAAAACTGCTAAACATTTAATGGAAAGAAGAAAACGTCAGGCAAGAGATAAAGCATTAAATGCAACTACAAAAGTAACATTAGATGATTTATTTAGTCAGATTGAAAAAGGAAATTTGAAACAATTAAATATTATAGTAAAAGCAGATGTTCAAGGTTCTGTTGAAGCCGTAAAACAAGCATTAGAAAAATTATCTAATGATGAAGTTAAAGTTAAAGTAATACATGCAAATGTAGGTGCAATAACAGAAAGTGATGTTACACTTGCAAGTGTTTCAAATGCAATAATTATAGGATTTAATGTTAGACCACAACCTATAGCAAAAGACATGGCTGAAAAATCAGAAGTGGAAATAAAGACATATTCTGTAATATATAATGCTATTGAGGATGTAGAAGCTGCAATGAAAGGAATGCTTGACCCAGTATACAAAGAAGTAATAATAGGTAATGCAGAAGTAAGACAAACATTTAAAATTTCTGACGTTGGTACAATTGCAGGATGCTATGTAACGAATGGAAAAGTTGCAAGAAATGCAGGTGTAAGAGTATTAAGAGACAATGTTGTAATACACGAGGGAAAATTAATATCATTAAAAAGAATGAAAGACGATGCAAAAGAAGTAGCATCAGGATATGAATGTGGAATTCAAATAGAAAACTATAATGATATTAAAGAAGGAGATATTATAGAGGCTTATATAATGGAACAAGTAAAACAATAAAGATAAACTAATGAAAAACTTCGTCTTGCGTTGTTAAATTGAAGATAAAAAATCCTCAATGTGCAAACGCACACCTCCGGTTTTTTACTTCAATTTGCCTAGCAATACTCGCTTTTGATTAGTTTCTAAAGAAAAAGTAGCAATCACCTATTTGCTTTATAAATAAGATAAAAAAATGACATTATTAATTCACAGTAGGAACATACCTTAATCTATGAGGAATGCCTGTGACTGAGGCTTGTCCCTCATCCGAATAAGGTGTGTCCTTATACATTAGCAAAGGAGATAAAATGAAAAGACAAAGTGGAAGTAATCGACTTCGGTAGAATAAATGAAGAATTAAAAAGAGAAATCAGTAATATAATTAATTATGAAGTTACTAATTCAAATGTAACAGGAATGATTAGTGTAACGTCTGTTAAGATTTCGCCAGATTTAAGATATGCAAAAGTATATGTAAGTATGCTTAATTCTAAAAATGTAAAACAATCATTAGCAGGATTAAAATCTTCTTCTGGATTTATTAGAAGTAAAATAGCAGAGAAAATAAATTTAAGAGTTACACCTGAATTAGTATTTGAATTAGATGATTCAATGCAATACGGAGAAAAAATTGATACAATTTTAAAAGACATAATGAAGGATATTAATAAAACTGAGAATATGCCTAAATCGATGAGAAATACTAATGAGCCATCCGAATAAGGTTTGGGACTTATAAAACCCTGATATGCATTAGAAAAGGAGAATAATATGACGATAGATAATATTATTGAAGAAATAGATAAGGCTAAAAATATTGTAATACTTACGCATGAAATGCCAGATGGAGATGCAATTGGTAGTAGCCTAGCATTATACACAGGACTTAAACAACTAGGAAAAGATGTTGATGTTGTTATACCAGAATATTCTAGAACATTTGAATTCTTGCCTAACAGTAAGGAGATAAAAAAAGAAGGGAAAAATGAAACCTATGATTTAGCAATAGCTTTAGATTGTGGGGATATAAAAAGACTAAATGGATTTGTAAGATATTTTGAAGATGCAAATACTAAGATATCAATAGATCATCATGGATCAAATACTATGTTTGCAGATTACAATTTTGTTAATCCTATGGCTCCAGCATGTAGTCAAATATTAATAATTATTTTAGAAGCATTAGGTATAATTATAGATAAAGAAATAGGAACATGTCTTCTTACAGGAATTATTACAGATACAGGAGGATTTAAATATAAAGGTGTAACAGCAGAAACCTTTGAATTTGTAGCAGAATTATTAAATAGAGGAGTAAATGTTTCTGATGTTTACAAGAAAGTATTACAAGTAATATCAAAAGCAAGATTTGAACTTACAAGAATTGCACTAAACAGATTAGAATTTCTAGAAGATGGAAAAATGACCTTTACATATATAACAAAAGAAGATGAAGAAAAAGCAAATGCAGGAATTAATGACCATGATGGAATAGTAGAGATGGGAAGAGATATAGAAGGAGTTGAAGTATCAATATTCTTAAGAGAATCTGATAATGGATATAAAATTTCATTACGTTCAAATGAATATGTAAATGTATCAGACATATGCTTAATGTTTGGTGGTGGAGGTCACGTGAGAGCAGCTGGATGTAGTATTAATCTTCCATTTGAACAAACAAAAACAAAAATAATAGAACAATGTAAAAAACACTTAAAATGAGGGAAATGCCTCAATCTATAAGGAATGCTCCGTAGGTCTTTTAAATTCTATTAAGGAAATATTAGTATATAATAAAGGAGAAATTGTACTTTATAAAAAGATATGATATATAAGATGAGGTAACAGTTGATGAATGGATTAATAATAATAAATAAACCAAAAGGATATACATCGCATGATATAGTAAATATATTAAGGAAAAAAATAAATATGAAAAAAATAGGACACACCGGTACGCTAGACCCTAATGCTACCGGTGTTTTACCAATTTTAATTGGAAAAGCAACTAAGATTTCTAAATATTTAGTGGAACACAAAAAAACATACATTGCTACAATTGAATTAGGTAAAAAAACAGATACGGGGGATTCAGAAGGGAATATTATAGAAGAAGATAAAGATATAAAAGTATTAGACGAAAAGAAAATTATAGATACACTTAATAATTTCATAGGAAAGCAAAACCAAATGCCACCTATATATTCTGCGATAAAGGTAAATGGAAAAAAACTATATGAATATGCAAGAGAAGGAAAAAAGGTAGATATAAAATTAAGAGAAATAGAAATATATAAGATGAAATTAAAAGAATATAATAATACTGAAATAATATTTGAAGTTGAATGTTCAAAAGGAACATACATAAGAACACTCTGTGAAGATATTGCAAAAAAATTAGGAACAATTGGATATATGAAAGAACTTAAAAGGACAAAAGTAAATGAATTTAGTATTGAAAATTCTATTTCATTAGAAGAATTAGATAGTATAAACATTAAAGAAAAAATGATATCTATTGAACAAATATTTATAGATAACATGAAAATAGATTTGAATAATAGAAAATTAGAATTATTTTTAAACGGAGTACAACTAACACATGAGTTAGAAGATGGATTATATAGAATATACAATAATAACAAATTTATAGGATTAGGAACTGTATGTAACAAATTATTAAAAAGAGATGTAGTAATTTAAAAAAGTTTGTGATAGAATAAAAATATAATATTATAAATTTAGGAGGAATACAAATGACAAGTGTATTTAGTTATTTAATAACAATGTTTGGAGGAATGTTTTGGATATTTAGAGCAATTGTAGCAATTACTTATTCATTAAGTATAGATTTCCCAGTAACACCATTAAACTTTACTGTAGAAATTATTTTATTATTTGCTACATTAGTATGTATGATATTCATTATAAAAAGAAACATTATAGGAGCATTAGCATATTTTGTTGCATATGGTTTTTATTTTGGAACAGATTTATACAATGGAATAATGAATATAATTAATGGACAACCAGTAATGTCCGACTATTTAACTTTATTTGTATCATTTATAGGTGTATTAATACCATTTTTGACTGTAATGGATATATTCTTAAATAAAAATAGAGCAGGAGCCGCAAAAGACAAAAAAACAGATTGGTTTTATAAGAATAAAGATTATGATAGACAATATGATGAAAGAGCAGATAGAAATCAATATAAATTTTAGGAAATATATAATTATACTTTATTTATAATAAGGAGATAATTAATAATGAATAGTTTAAATATTGAAAATATAGATTTAAATAATTCATTTTTTCATTTTACAGCAAAAGATAATTTAGAATCAATAGATAAAAAAGGATTAATAGCCCAAATTGGAGATGCCTCGAAAATGGTAAATGATAAACCGAGGGTTTGCTTATCACGAGGTGGAAAAGGAATATTAGGAATAAAAAATTCATTTATTCATATGTTTAAAAACTTAAGAATATGTGATATACCAGAAGAGTATAGAAAATACTTTAAAATAAATGATTTTTCTAATACAAATAAGGTGAGCCCAGAATTAGTATATGACGCAATGGAGAAGAGATTTAGAGATGAAATATATTTAAAAGTTAATGCAAAAGAAGGAGAAGATTTTACAAGAGAAGATATTCATGGCTTAGGGTCAGATTTTGATATAAAAGGAAAAGAAAATCATAATATTAGTTCAGATAAATTATCTATGGTTGTTACATCAACGGGGAAAACTTCTTTGGATATTATTCAATATATTTATAATAGAATTCTTGAAAAAAATCCCGGAAAAGAAGATATTATAAGAAAGAATAATAGTGATTTAGCAGAAATGCTAGAATACATAAAATCAAAAGATAAAATTTCTATGAAAGATGCAGTATCAAAATCCATAATGGATGGTATTAATATAGAAGATATACAAAAAGCAGATAGAGAAAATAGCAATGATAGAAATATGGAGGAATTAGCAAGAGATGAATGAAAGATATGCTAAAGCTTATACAGAAGTGTTAGAAATTATAAGTCATTTTTCTGAAGAAGAATATTCAAAAATACCAAGCGAAACAATAAGATTTTATGAAGAGAATATGGATACAAGCTATAATTATAAAATTAATCCTCAAATTGATTTAAATCAACAATATATATCTAAAGAAGCAGAAGCTTTACTTGTTATATTATTTAGAGATTATTTTGCAACTCCAAAGCAAAAAGATACTTTAAATAATTTATTAAGGCAAAATCAGGAAAAAACAGATAAAGAAAAATATGAAAAATATAATCCAAATAAAATATTTAAAAATGGAATAAATGCAACTACCACTGATGATAATCAAGAAGAAGTGCAACTGGTTGCTATAAAAGAAGAGAAATGGTACATAAAAATATTAAATTTTTTTAAAAGTATATTTAAGAAAGAAAATGAAATTTAATTTAAATAATAACGACAATTAAGCAAGCAATTATTTGAAAATGGCTTGCTTTTATGTTAAAATATTGAAAGTATTGAGGTAACTTAGAATTGTAAGGAAGTGAAAAGATGGACGAAAATAAAATGAATATTAACTGATTGATTACGATTTATTTAACCCTAGCTATATTATAAATTAAAAAGAAAGGTGATTATTGAATGGATAAGAAAAATGAAATAATAGCAAATAATGAAAATGAATTAACAAATATAGAAAACATTTATCAAGATATTCGCAATAAAATAATAATTGCTAGAGAAAAAATGTTCAAACATATAGATACTACAATGACGGAAGTATATTGGTATGTGGGCAAAATAACATATGAATTATCCGAAAATAGTACAAAGGCAAGTTATGGTAAAAAAATAATAGATGTTTTATCTAGTAA
>CANPYN010000066.1 GCA_947588635.1 uncultured Clostridia bacterium | reverse complement strand
TTTTTAAAAACTAAATCATTATGACAAAAAAATTTTAACTCATTGTATTTTCATAATTTTTGTGTTATACTAATATTTATGGAAACGAAATATTTTAAAAAATTAGAATTTAATAAAATACAACAAATTTTAAGCAATTTTGCTATAACTTTTATTGGAAAAGATATGGCTTTTAATTTGATGCCATTCAACAATAAAGAAGAAATTGAAAAAGCTGGAAAACAAACTACTGAAGCTTCTATTTTAATTTATCGTAAAGGTAATTTGCCTATTAGCGAAATAGAAAATATAACTCCTCATTTGAAAAATTTAAAAAGTCTTAATAGCTTACCAGCAAAATATCTTTTAGATTTAGCTAATATTTTAAAAATTTCTAGAAATTTAAAAGAATATTTTTCTAGTGAAGAAATTGACATGAGTAAGTTTATTCATTTAGATTCATTATTTAAAAATCTATATACAAATATTAAAATAGAAAACACTATATTTAACAGTATTTTAGATGAAAATACCATTTCAGATACTGCTTCTCAAGTTCTTCATACAATTCGAAAAAATATAAAAAATAAAGAACAAGAAATTAGATCTAAATTAAATTCTTTATTACATCAAAAATATATTCAAGAACCTATTATTACAGTTAGAAATGACAGATTTGTTTTGCCTATAAAAAACGAATATCGTTCACAAGTGAAAGGCTTTATACACGACATATCTAGTAGCGGTTCTACTGTATTTATAGAACCTTTAAGTGTTTTTGATTTAAATAACGAACTTAATAATTTAAAAATAGAAGAAAATTTAGAAATACAAAAAATACTTCATAATCTATCTTCTTTATTTTTCGATATTACAAACGAATTAGAAAATAATAGTAACTTAATTGGCAATATAGATTTTATTTTTGCTAAAGCAAAATATTCAATTTCTTTAGATGCTACTGAAGCCATTATTTCAACGGAAAAGCAAATTAATTTAATTAAAGCTTGGCACCCTCTAATTGACAAAAATTTAGCTATTAAAAATAATATTTATCTTGGCAAAGACTTTACGTCTTTAATTATTACAGGTCCTAATACTGGTGGTAAAACTGTAACTCTAAAAACTGCTGGATTGCTTGTTTTAATGGCTATGTGCGGGCTTCATATTCCTGCAAATGAAGGTAGTAGCATTTACGTTTTTGATAATATTTTTGCTGATATTGGTGATGAACAAAGTATACAAGATTCATTAAGTACATTTTCATCTCATATAGTTAATATTTCAAATATTTTAAAACATATTTCTTCAGATAGCTTAGTTTTATTAGATGAATTAGGTTCTGGCACAGATCCAATTGAAGGTGCAAATCTTGCAATTAGCATTTTAGAAGAATTACAAGAAAAAAATGTACTTTGCATTTCTACTACTCATTATCCTGAACTAAAAAATTTTGCTATAGTTACAGAAAAATTTGAAAATGCATCTGTTGAATTTGATTTACAAACTCTATCACCTACTTACAAATTATTAATTGGGATTCCTGGAACAAGTAACGCATTTGCTATAAGCCAAAAACTAGGACTTTCTGAAAATATTATAAAACGTGCAAAATCTAAATTAAACAATAATAATGTTCATATAGAAGACTTATTAAAACAAATTTATGAAGATAAAAAAATTATTGAACAAGAAAAAAATGAAATACTTAAAAATTCAGAACTTACAGAAAAATTAAAAAATGATATAACATCAAAATACAAGGAAATCGAAGAAAAAGAAAAAAATTTAATACAAACAGCTAAAGAAAAAGCTACTGATATTCTTTTAGAAGCTAAAGAAGAAGCTGATGAAATTATTAGAACTTTAGAAAAAACTAATTCTTCTAAAGAAGCAAATGAAAATCGTAAAAAATTAAATAAAAAAATAAAAGATTTATCAGAAAATACTGCAAAAGATTCATCACCTTCTTATACTCCTTTAAAAAGTGAAGATGCCAAAATTGGTGTAGACGTTTTCATACCAAAATTGAATCAAACTGGAACAATATTAAAAATAAATAATGACAATGCTATAGTACAAATTGGAATAATAAAAACTAACTTTAAATTAAGTGAATTAGCATATTCTAATAATTCAAAAATTACCGAACTTGAAAACCCGCATCATATAAATAAAGAATTTAAACCCAAATTTGTATCTTCGGAATTAAATGTATTAGGTCAAAATGTAGATGAAGCTTGTTTTACGATAGATAAATATTTAGATAATTGTGTATTAAATCGGTTTATTTACTGTAAGAATTATACACGGAAAAGGAACCGGTGCTTTAAGAAAAGGTATCCACTCTTTTCTTAAAACACATCCTCACGTAAAATCTTTTAGACTAGGTACATTTGGTGAAGGCGAAATGGGAGTTACAATTGTAGAACTAAAGTAAAATTAAATTTTAAATAAAGCATATTAATCTTGCTTAAATTTTAGCATTATTAATATGCTTATAATTTGCTCTCTTCTAATATCTTTTACATGCACATTAAATTTACTTGATTTAACATTAATATTTTTTCAACATATAAATCAATTTTACTTAATTTCTAACATTATTCAATAACATATTTTCTCTTTTTAACTAAATTACATTTTTCTAAATACGCCTATTACTTTTCCTAAAATTTCACATGTTGGAACTATTATTGGTTCCATTGTAGAATTTTCAGGTTGTAATCTTATATAATCTTTCTCTTTATAAAAAGTTTTTACAGTTGCTTCGTCTCCTATTAATGCTACAACAATTTCTCCATTTTCAGCACTATTTTGCTTTCTAACTAAAATATAATCTCCACTTAAAATTCCAGCTTCTATCATGCTTTCGCCTCTAACAACAAGCATAAAACTTTCGCTACTTCCAACAAAATCTAATGGAATTGGAAATGTATCAGTTATATTTTCAAATGCAAGTATAGGCTCTCCTGCAGTTATTTTACCAATAACTGGAACATCAACTAATTCTTTTCCATTATATACTGGTTTTTCAGAAATAGTTGATTGGTTAGCTACTCCTCCCTTTAATAATTTAAGAGTTCTACCTTTTTGTTGCTCCTTTTTAATGTATCCTTTTTCCTCTAATTTAGCTATATATCCATGCACAGTAGCAGTTGATTTCAACCCAACTGCTTTTCCTATTTCTCTAACCGAAGGTGGATATCCATTTGCCATAACTTCTTTTTCAATAAATTTTAATATTGCCTTTTCTCTTTTATTTAATACTTCTGGTTCCTTTTTTCTTCCCATTATATACTCTCCTAATATTAATTTTGTGGAATTTATATACCACTTTTTTTGTTCTGCAAACATCTTATCACAAAACAAATGCTTTGTCAAACATTTTTTCGATTTTTTGAAATTTTTTCTTAAATTGCATTTAGTTTTTTAATTGATTATTTTCTTTTTACGCAATTTGCATTCGCTTCACTTCTCTCTTATCTAAAGCATTATCCAAAAAATCCCTTCACAATTAAATATCCCATACCGAATTAATTCTAATATCAAAATAGTAGGAAAACCTATAACAAATTTCAACTTTTTAGTTTTATGTCTAAACTTATACATTCCAAAAATTGTACCTATTCCGCCACCTAGCAAAGCAACTAAAAGTAATGTATTTTCTGGAATTCTCCAATATCCTTTTTCTGCTTTAAATTTATCAAGAGCCATAACCGCAATGCCTATTAAATTTATTATTATAAAATATAAAATTATGGCTCTATGCCCTTCTGGAGTTTGCCAAATATAAGTGTCCATTCCTCCATCCTTTCTCATTACACAAACAATGACATCTGATTGCTTTGAGTCATTCCCTTCAAGCAACCAAATTTTTGTAATAATTCAATTACTGATTTTCCTACTTTAGAACGCACTTGCAAATCATCAATACATTCAAATTCTTCCTCATGACCTGCTTTATAAATTCCTTCTGCTGCAACTGTTCCAAGTCCTGGTATACTGTTTAACGGTGGTCTTATTCCTCCATCTTCAACTATAAATTTTGTACTATGAGATTTGTACAAATCTACATCTAAAAACTTAAATCCTCTTTCATACATCTCTAAAACCAACTCTAATATAGAATACATATTTTTATCCTTTTGAGATGCTGAATTTCCTGCCAAATCTATTTCTCTCATTTTATTTTTTACTTTTTCTTTTCCAAAAATCATACATTCACTATCAAATTCGTCTGCTCTAATTGAAAAATAAGCAGCATAATATGCAAGTGGCTCATGCACCTTAAACCACGCTATTCTAAAAGCATTAGTTACATAGGCTGCTGCATGGGCTTTTGGGAACATGTACTTAATTTTTTCACAAGATTTTATGTACCAATCTGGAACTTCATGTTCCTTCATAATATTAACATATTCAGCCCACTTTTCAGGATCTTTCAAAGCCTTTCCTTTACGAACTGTTTCCATAATTTTAAATGCAGAGTTTGGTGGCAAACCTTTTTTCATAAGATATATCATTATATCATCCCTACAGCAAATTGCATCATTTAATGTAACAATTCCTTGATTTACCAAATCTTGAGCATTATTTAACCAAACATCAGTACCGTGTGATAATCCAGAAATACTTATAAGCTCATTAAATGTGCTAGGTCTTGTATCTACCAACATACCACGAACAAATTTAGTTCCAAATTCAGGTATACCAAAGCTTCCAACTTCTGAATTAATTTGTTCAGGTGTAACACCTAATGCATCTGTTGAAGAAAAAATACTCATTGTTTCTTTATCATCTAATGGCACTTTTGTAGGATCAACGCCTGTTATATCCTGCAACATTCTAATCATTGTAGGATCATCATGTCCTAATATATCCAGTTTTAATAAATTTTGATCTATTGAGTGATAATCAAAATGTGTTGTTATAATATCTGAATTAGGATCATCTGCTGGATGTTGAACTGGTGTAAATTCAAATATTTCTCTTCCTTTAGGCACAACTATAATTCCTCCAGGGTGCTGACCAGTAGTTCTTTTTATTCCTGTACAACCTGCTGAAATCCTTGATATTTCTGCATTTGAAACTGGTATATGTCTTTCTTCATAATAATTCTTAACATAACCAAAAGCTGTTTTATCTGCAACTGTACCAACAGTTCCCGCTTTAAATGTAGTTCCTTTACCAAATATTACTTCTGTATATTTATGAGCTTTTGCTTGATATTCACCAGAAAAGTTTAAGTCAATATCAGGCTCTTTATCACCATTAAATCCTAAAAAAGTTTCAAATGGTATATCCATTCCATCTTTTGCCAATTTATGACCACATTTTGGACAATCCTTATCTGGTAAATCAAAACCATTTTTTACTCCATAATCTGAAAAATCAGAATATTTACAATTAGGACATCTATAATGTGGCTGTAGTGAATTAACCTCTGTAATACCAGTCATATTAGCCACAAATGATGAACCAACTGACCCTCTCGAACCTACTATATATCCATCAGCATTAGATTTCCAAACAAGTTTCTGAGCAATTATATACATTACAGAGAATCCATTTTTTATAATAGAATCTAATTCTTTATCAAGTCTTTCCTGCACTATATCTGGCAAAACTTCACCATATAATTCATGAGCCTTTTTATATGCAATATCTTTAATTGTTTGCTCACAACCTGGAATATGTGGAGGACATTTTTCGCCTGAAATTGGTTTTATCCTTTCACACATATCTGCAACCAAATTAGTATTTGTAACAACTACTTCATAAGCTTTTTCTTCACCTAAATATTCAAATTCTTTTAACATTTCTTCTGTTGTTCTCAAATACAAAGGTGCTTGCATGTCAGCATCTTCATATTTTTGACCTGCTTGCAAAATACGTCTATAAATTTCATCTTGTGGATCCATAAAATGAACATCACAAGTTGCAACTGTTAGCTTTCCTAATTTGTCCCCAAGTGCAACAATTTTCCTATTTATATCCTTTAATGCCTCATCATCTTCAACTCTACCAGTTCTTTTTAAATATTCATTATTTCCAAGTGGCTGAATTTCCAAATAATCATAATATGAAGCAATCTCCTCAATTTCCTCTTCTGGTTTTCTATCCAAAACTGCTCTATACAATTCTCCCGCTTCACATGCACTACCTAAAATTAATCCTTCTCTATATTTATTTAAAATGCTTTTTAAAATTCTAGGCTTTTTATAAAAATAATTTAGATGTGAATATGAAACAAGCTTATACAAATTTTTCAATCCTACATAATTTTTTGCTAAAATTATTGCATGATATGAAGGCAAATTTTTAAAATCAGTTTCATATTTATTATTAAAATCATCAATTGTTTTTGCTTTTTTTCCTTTAGCATTTTCTATCATTTTGTTAAAAACTGCAACTAAAGTTTTTACATCATCTAATGCTCTATGTGCTACTTCTACAGTAATTCCTAAATGCTCTGCAATTAACCCTAATTTATATCTCTTAAAATCTGGATACATTGCTTTTGCCAATCTCAATGTATCTAAAAATGTATTTTCAACATCAATTAAATTAATTCGATAAACTATTGAATTAGAACTTTCATTTTTAAGAGTAAATTTCTGTGTTCCAGTCCATCCCGGTTGTATATTTTTAGCATCAATTCCTTGAGTATAACTTACCATTAAAGTACCATCACCAGTACCAAGTTCA
>CANPYN010000065.1 GCA_947588635.1 uncultured Clostridia bacterium | reverse complement strand
ATAATTGGAAAATGACACCAAATGAATTTGTAAAATTAATATTAAAAAATAGTGATAATGAAACTATCAAAGGTAGTATAGATAATGAAACACTTAATCAATTAAAATTTCTTTCAAATATTATGGATAGCTCAATAAATAAAAAAAGTTATTCATATAATGAACTAGCAGAATTTATCGGAATTGATTTAACAAACAGTAAAAATATCTACATATTATATTCTTCAGAAAAAACTACATTAAAACTAACGCCAAAAGAATTTGTAGAATTTATGTTGAATCATAAAAATGACTCGACTTTATCTAATAAATTAGATAATAATACAATTAGTAATTTAAGTTTAGTACAAAAAGTTATGAATGGAGTGCTAAAAGGACAAAAGTATAATAGTGTAGAACTAAGTGACTTGCTAGGAATTAATACAAATGATTTGAATCTACTTTATGGATTATATAGTTCTAAATATACAAATGCAAATCAAACTATGTCATTAAAAGAAATTGTCAGTTTTCTAGCAAATGATGTAATGAAAAATCAAGATTATGCAGGAAATTTTGGTGAAGATTCTAAAACTAAGATTAACACAATTAATAGTGTAATAAATGCAAGTATAAATAATGTAAAATATTCAAAGGATGAAATATTTGCAATATTAAGTAAATTAACTAACGATTTAGATAAAAATACAATTGATTTATTATATATATATTATGGAAGTAGCAAAGATTATAATAATGAATGGACACTTACTGTTGAAAGGTTTGTTAACTATTTAAATGAAAATATATTAAAAGATAGTAGGTTTAATGATTTCATAGATGAAGATATGAGAAACAACATAACAGAAAGTAAAGATACCATAAACGATGCAAAAGAAATGCTAATAGGAGATAAATATTCAAGAATTATTATTAATACAAAGTTTGATTTAGAATCAGAGAAAACTTTTGAATTTATACAAATGATAAAAGACAAAATGGGAGAAGATATAGATGAATTTTATATAATTGGAGATTCTCCAATGGCATATGAGATGAGTCAAAGTTTTGATAATGAATTAAACTTTATAACAATTCTTACAATGGTTTTAATATTTATTGTAGTTGCAATAACATTTAAATCAGTAGTTATTCCAGCAATTCTTGTACTTACAATACAGTGCGCAGTTTATACAATAATGGGAATATTATCATTTTCAGGAGAAGGAGTATATTTTATAGCACTTATAATTGTTCAAAGTATATTAATGGGAGCAACAATTGATTATGCAATTCTATATACATCATATTATATTGAGCATAGAAAAACAATGGATGTAAAAAATGCAATTATACATTCATATAATAAGTCAATACATACAATACTAACATCAGCTTCAATCTTGATTATTGTTACTTTAATTGTTGGACATTTTTCTTCAGCAATTACATCAATGATATGTAAAACAATATCAGAGGGAGCTTTATGTTCAGAAATATTGATTATATTCTTATTACCGGCAGTTATTGTAGCATTTGATAAATTGATTATAAAGAAAAAATAGGTTTACTTTTATATTGCTTATGATAAAAAATGGAGGTAATATATAAATGATATATGAAGAGGAAATGAAAACAGGAATAGAAGATGCAGGAAAGAATGGATTTATTACTAATAGAGCAATATTGAGAATATTAGAAAATATTGGAGGATATCATTCAGATAATGTAGGATATGGATTATTAGATATTGAAAAAAATGGTGTAAGTTGGTTTTTATTAGATTGGAAAATTAAAGTTATCAAAAGGCCGAAGTATGGAGAAAAACTGTTAGTAAGGACATGGGGAAGAAATGTAAAAAGGGTATCGACAAATAGAGACTATGAAATCTATAATGAAAATAAAGAATTATGTGTTATAGGAACAAGTAAATGGGCATTAGTAGATATTAATAATAAAAAAATTGCAAAAATAACACCAGATGTCATTAATAGATACGAGATAGAAGAAAAATCTGTTTTTGAAGAACAAGAAATAGAAAAAGCAAATATACCTGAACAGTTTATTAGTACATACACATTTAAACCTACAAGAAGAAATATCGATTTAAATGGACATATGCACAATATACATTATTTGGAAATAGCTTATGAGATATTACCAGAAGGTGCTTACAAAGAAAGACCTTATAATAATATTAGAATAGATTATAAAAAAGAAATAAAATTAGGTGATAGTATAACTTGTAAATATGCTTTTCAAGATAATAAGCATATTATAGTATTTAAAAATGAGGATGTAATAAATTGCATAGTAGAACTGTGGAATTAGCCAAAAGATTTAAAATATATACTAAAAATGTTAAATTAGAAAAAATTTTAAATATTTTAAGTGAATTATAAACCTTAAAATTTAAGAAATACTAGGTAAATCCTAGTATTTTTTTACATAAAATTCAAAATTGTTGGTATTGCATATAAATTAAAGTATGATATAATTACATTAAAATAACATAACAGACCATTCGAAGAGTTTTAATTGTAATAATTGAAAACTCTTCTGTTAAAAAATAAAAAGGAGACTTGGGCAAAGTGAAAGATACAATAATATATTTAGTTAGACATGCTGAAACTGTTAATGAAAATGGTATTAGAAATACAAATGAGGATTCCCAAATTATTAATGAAAAAGAAATTTTGTCAGTAGAAGGAGAGGAACAGGCAAAAAAATTAAGTGAAAATAATGAATTAAAAAACTTAGATATTATTTGGTCAAGTAGTTATGCTAGAGCAAAAGCTACGGCGAAATATATTGCTTACGCAAATAATTTAACTTTTAATTTAGATAATAACTTAAGTGAAAGAAAATTAGGAAATTTAACCGAATTAGGAGAATTTATGAAGGATAAAAAAACAAGAGATCCTTCACAAGAACAACTATTAGATAGAACATTTAAAACATCTGATGGAGAAAGTGCAGAGCAAACTAGAGAAAGGATGAATAATTTTTTTGACAAAATACTTAAAGATTATGAAGGAAAAAGAATTGCAGTAATTAGCCATGGCGGTTCAATAAAGTTCTTTTTGCTAAATTGGTGTACAGTAAATGAAAATGCAAAACTTGTTTATAAAGAAGATACAGTATTAAATATAAAATCACCATGTTTATTAAAGTTAACTTTTAGAAAAAATGAATTAATTAATTTAGAACAAATAGTTTAAATAAAAAAATATATATAAAACTGTAACTTTTTATGAATTTATATTGTATAATTAGAAACGGGATTATTTTATAAATAAATCCTTAGAAGGGAGATAAAAAATGGAAAAAAAGAAAAGTAAATTAAAATGGATAATAATTGCAATATTATTTATATCAATTATTGTAGTAGGAGTAATCTTTGGAATTCCTATTATTACAGAACAACAAAAAATCGAATCTGAAGAGGTAGGAAAAATAAATGATTGGGAATACAATCCAAGTGAGTATAAAAATAATAGTAATAGTTTTGGAGGAATTAGTCCATCCTCATTTTCTACTGATGCTGTGCAATCTGAATCTGATTCAACAATTGGATTTTCAACAGGAGGGGCAAAAGATATAGCAAACTTTAGGGAGAATATAAAAAATGGATATTTTCCAATATCTACAGATATAACATATAATGGATTATTTTATGATTATTATTTTGATACAAAAAACGCTAATAATAAAAGCGAAACACAATCTGATCAATTATTTTCTCCATCATATTCTACAGCAGTATCAAAAGATCCAATATCAAATGAAGATGAATATTATATGACAATAGGATTAAATTCAAATATAAAACAAAGTGACTTTTCTAGGAAAAAATTAAATTTAGTTGTTGCACTAGATATTTCAGGATCAATGTCTTCATCATTTGATACATATTATTATGACAAAAACTATAATTTGGATAAAGAAGATTATGATAAAGAAGATAAAAATAAATCAAAAATGCAAATTGCAAATGAATCTGTAAATATCCTAATTGACCAATTAAAAGATGATGATAGATTTGGTATGGTTTTATTTGATGATAGTGGATATATAGCAAAACCATTAAATCTTGTTTCTAGAACAGATATGGCATCTATAAAAGAACACGTATTAGAAATTGAAGCAAATGGTGGAACAAACTTTGAAGCTGGATATTCTTTAGCAAATGATCTATTAAAAGAATACGAAAATGTAAATTCAAATGAATATGAAAACAGAATTATAGTGATAACAGATGCAATGCCAAATATGGGGACAACATCTAAAGAAGGATTATCTAAAATGATTGAAGAAAATGCCAATAAAGGTATATATACTTCATTTATTGGTGTTGGAGTTGATTTTAATACAGAAGTTATTGAAAAATTAAGTGATACTAAAGGTGCAAATTATTATTCTGTTCATTCATCTAGTGAATTTAAAGATAGAATGGGAGAACAATTTGAATATATGGTTACGCCACTTGCATTTGATATAAATTTAAATCTTTCATCAGAAGATTATAAAATAGAAAAAGTTTATGGTTCAGATAAAGCAGACCCATCAACAGGTAATTTAATGAAAGTAAATACATTATTTCCATCAAAAAGTTCATCAACAGGCGAAGTTAAAGGTGGAGTTGTTTTATTAAAATTAAAAAAATTAAAAGATGGCGGAAGTGGAAAAATAAAATTAGAGGTATCTTATAAAGATAGAAATGAAAAAGAATTTAACAATTCTCAAGAAATAACATATGAAGCTAATGATACAGAAATGTATGAAAATACTGGAATCAGAAAAGCAATTGTTCTTACAAGATATATTAATACAATAAAAAATTGGATTTTATATGAAAGAAGTGAAGATAATAGGTTTTTAATTGAACCCAAAATTGGAATTATAGATTGTGACTATACAAATCAAGAAGTTTATGAAATATTAGGAGAAAATGAAAGAACATCTCAAAAACTTACTGTTAGTGAACAATACAAAAATATATTTAAACAAATAAAAAATTATATCAATGAACAAAATAAAATTTTAAATGATGATAATTTTGACAATGAAATTGAAATTTTAGATAAATTAATAAATGCATAAAAGGAATTAAGAAAAATATTGGGGAAACGATATGAAAAAAATGTTTAGAGAATGTAAAGGATCAATTTATATAATAATTATAGTTGCTATTATAATCTTGTTATTTATTGCAACAATATTATTTGTAAGGATGATGGTATCTGAAAACAAAAATATAGTTATTGAAAATGAGAATACTGTTATTGAAGACGAAAATACAGTTATTGAAAATGAAAGTAAATTGATTGAAAAAAGTAAAAATTTAGAATCACTAAAAAATATAACATCAGATAACTATGGCGATTACATAGATTTAGAAACAAATATAGTAGGATTAAATACGACAGACGATGATTGGAGAATATTGTATAATGACACAGAAAATGAAAAAATATATGCAATATTAGCAGATTATTTACCAAATGATACAAAATTTGCTAGTAAAGCAGGGTTAGATACAGAAGGAGATTATGGAGTATTTTCAAATACTGATGCAGAGACATTATTAAATGGCTTTGACTCAAATGTATGGAATGATATAGTTCCTGACAATCTTAAAAATTATGTAAATGTAAAAGGTGCAGTTGATGTAAAATTATTAATAAATAGTTACAATGAAAAACATAGCACAAATTTAGATTATACCAAAGATTTTCCTAGACTATATGCTAATCCAGAAGATTATTCTAATCTATATGGTATTGAACAAAATGTTTCAGACGAACTTGCAAAAGAATATGACGAGTTATATACTCCACATAAAAATTATGCCTCAAATTGTTGGGGATATTGGCTTAATTCTGAACTTGATGAAGATGGATATATAAAGGCAACTGGTATTGGAGCTATAAGCGGAATGAATTGTAACAATTCATTAATTGCTATTCGTCCTGTTGCGATTCTTTCTTATGATACCCCAATTACAAAAACAAAATCAGATAATGATATAATTTGGAAAATTGCTATAGAAAATGATAATACATCTAAAGATACTAAATTAAATTCTCAAGAACAAAAAAATGATGAAAATAGTATAGCTCTTGAACAAATAAATTCAGATAATTATGGAGATTACATTGATTTAGGAAAAAATATAGTTGGAGATTCAACAACAGACGATGATTGGAGAATATTATATAATGACACAGAAAATAAAAAAATATATGCAATATTATCAGATTACTTACCTAATAGTACAGGAATTCCTAGTAAAGCAGGATTAGACACAGATGGAAAATATTCTGTATATGCTGAAAATAATCCTGACACTGGAAAAATTGGTAATGCAAAAACGGTATTGGATTGTTTTCAAGATAAAGTATGGAAAGATACATTAATATCTTCAAATTTAAAAGATAAATATAATATTGATGTCAAAGGTGCAGTAGAAGCTAAAATATTAATGGCAAGTTATAATTCTCGATATGATTTGAATGAAAGAGAAAAATTAAGTAATGAAAAAAATGCTACAAATATGTATAGTTTTGAAAATGATACGTTATATATACCACATGCTTATGAAATAGAAAATTGTGATGCATATTATTTAGCTTCTGAATACAATTTTTTGGAAATATCTTATGACTTTTATTTGAGGAGTGTAGGATATCATGATTCTGATAATGTATGGAAATATGGGTTTAGTGATACGCGACTAAAAAATACTGGTGTACGACCTATTGCAATTATACCATCAAATATAATGGCAAATAGGATAGAACTAGATAATAAAATATTGTGGGAAATGATATAATGATTAATTTTATTCAGATAATTTACAATTAATAACAATAGAGGAAAGCATAGAGATATAAAAAAATACAATATAATATGCAAGAAAAAAGGAGAAATAGTCAAATGGTAGGAATATTCTTTGTAGTAGATAATATGTTATTAATACATAAATGTAGTTTAAAAGAAGCAGAAAAGTATGGAGATTTTTTAAACTATCCTAAAAGTCATATGGAGATATGGGA
>CANPYN010000064.1 GCA_947588635.1 uncultured Clostridia bacterium | reverse complement strand
CACCAGGAGGAATTCGAATCCCCGACCTCTCGGTTCGTAGCCGAGTGCTCTATCCAGCTAAGCTACTGGTGCATATAATGAAAATATTTCAAATATTTTCGATATGAAATTTATATTTAAGGGGAATTTCAGGGAAAAAATTTTCACACTATCTCTTGAAATCCCTAAATATCAATATTTATAAAATTATGGGTGTCAAGTTTCGTAGCCGAATGCTCTATCCAGTTAAGCTACAGCTACACATTTATTAATACTTGTATATTATAGCTTTATTTTAAGTATTATTCAAGAGAATTTTATAAAAATGTAAAATAAAAATGAGAAAGGTGGTCTGCCCACTTCTTTCTCATTTTATAGGTAAATTAGTTATTCTTAGGTAAAAGTCTTATAATTCTTCCAGCAAAATCTCCAAAGTTTTGAGATTGTAATATTACTTTACCAGGTCCAACTAATCTTGTTAAGAATAAACCTTCTCCTCCTAAAAAGATATTTTTTATACCTTTTATTGATTCTATTTCATAAGATATACTTGGTGAAAATGCTACAACATTACCTGTATCAACCTTTAATATTTCACCAGGTGCTAATTCTTTTATAATAGGATCTCCATCTACCTCAAGAAATAACATACCATTACCACTAGCTTTTTGAAGAATAAAACCTTCACCACCAAAGAAGCCAGCACTAAAACGTTTTGTAAAAGTTATTTTGGTTTCTACGTTAGATTGTGCACATAAAAATGAGCCTTTCTGAAATGTAAGTCCATCTGGATATTTACTTAAATCAAAAGGAACTATACTACCAGGAACAGTAGATGCAAAGGCTATTGTTGCACCATCTTTTTCAGCTACATAATTAGCCATGAATATAGATTCACCGGCAAATGCTCTTCCAAGACCTTTCATTATTCCACCATGAGTATTTGTTTTCATGCTAATACCATCTGATTCATATGCCATACCGCCAGATTGAGTGTACATTGATTCACCTTTATCTAATGATACTTCAACAACTGGAACTGTTTGACCAATAATTTTGTAATCCATAATATTTCTCCTTCCTTATACTTATATATAAAATACAAATAAATTATATAATTAAAAAGTTATAATTACAAGAGAAATTAAAAAATTATTCTAGGTCAATTACATCTAAACTTTCAACTGTAGGTTCTGTAATTATTTTTCCAGTGTAATCATATCTAGAACCATGACAAGGGCAATCCCAGGTCTTTTCTAAATTATTCCATGAAAGTTCACATCCTAAATGTTTGCAGTATGGAATTACAGCAAACATTTTACCATGTTTGTCTTTATAAATTCCAAGTTTTTTCCCTTTATAATCAACAACGCCCCCACTATCTGCTTGAAGTTCTGTATATGATTTAATTGGAGAAGATAATTTATCAATAGCGAGAGAATAAATAGATTGTTTCAGCATATTTCCAAATTCTTTGCTATTTTTTATAGGTTCTAATCTAGTAGCAGTATATACATTTTCATAAGCATTATTTATTCCTAATATTCTATCAGAAATTATTTTTGCTGCAACATGTGAAGTTGTCATTCCCCATTTTTTATAGCCTGTTGCAACATACATATTAGGAAGAAAATTAGAAAATTCACCTATATATGGAATCTTATCTAAAGAAACACAATCTTCAGTCATCCATTTATATTTAATTTTTGCTTTTGGATATATTGATTTTATATAATTTTCTAAATTAGTATAAGTATCATCTATATTAACATCAGTTGCACCGGTCTTATGCTCACCACCACCTACAATCAATAATTTTTTCCCATTTTCTTGAATAGTATTTCTAAAAGAAGTAGTAGGGTCGTCACAAGATATATACATTCCATCAAAAACATCTTTTTCCAATTCGATACCAATTGCATAAGATGATTCTTGATACATTTTAATAAAATACATTCCAGGAAAGTTTTTAATAGGATAATGAGATGCCATAACTAAGTATTTTGCAATTATTTTATTGCCATTTATATATACTTCGTATTTATCTTTTACATGTTTAATATCTGTTACCTTTGAATTTTCAAAAATATTTACATTTTTTTTTGTTAGAATTTGCAGTAGGGAGATAAGGTATTTTCTTGGATGAAATTGAGCTTGATCTGGAAATTTTATAGCAGCTTCTATTTTGAAAGGAAGAGGACACTTAGTAACATATTCTGTTTTTAATCCAAGAGAAGTAACTGCTGAGACTTCGTCTACAATTTTTTGAACATTTGATTTATCACAAGTATATACATAAGCATCTTGCTTTACGAAATCGCAATCAATTTTTTCTTCTTTTATTATATTTTCAATGGTTTTTATTGCTTCTTCATTTGAGTCTAAATATCCTTTTGCAATATCAAAACCGAACGAATTTAATAAATAATCATACAAAAGACCATGTTGACTAGTTATTTTAGCAGTAGTATTTGCAGTTACGCCCATTGCCATTTTATCAGCTTCAACAATAGAAATACTTAAAGAAGATTTAGAAAGCAAGTATGCTGTTGATATTCCTGTAATTCCTCCACCAATAATTAGAACATCTGTATAAATATCTTCAGATAAACTAGGATAGTCGGTTTTAGGGGTGCTTTCAACCCAATAAGAACAATTCATATTAAATCACCAATACTAGTATTTACTAAATCTTAAAAAATATGAATTAAACAAATTACAATTTACAATTGCAAATAAATGGTATTAATGATATACTGTGCATAAATAAAACGTAAAGGATGAAGGTAATGGAACAAGATAAAAGATTGGATAATTTTTTAGAAACAAATAAAAAATCACATTTTTTGCAATCGCCTGAATGGGCAAAGGTAAAATCTGATTGGGAGCATGAAATGGTTGTTGTAGAAAAAGAGGGAGAGATTAAAGGTACTATGAGTATTCTCTTGCGAAAAGTGCCTATTTTCAATAGGTATATCATGTATGCACCTAGAGGGTTTGTGTGTGATGAACATGATAAAGATACATTAAAAGAATTAACAGAAAAGGCAAAAGAGATTGCAAAAAAATATAAGGCATTTATATTTAGACTTGATCCAGATATCTCTAATGAAGATGAAGAATTTAAAAAAATTGCACAAGAAATTGGATATAAAATAAAGAAAAATATAAAAAATATTGATCAAGTTATTCAACCTAAATACGTTTTTAGATTAACTTTATCAAATAAGACAGAAGATGAATTACTTGCTTCATTTAATCAAAAAACAAGATATAATATAAGACTTGCAATAAAAAAAGGAGTAACTATAAGAGAAGGAAGCAGAGATGATTTAAAAATATTTTATGATATTATGAAAGAAACTGGTTCAAGAGATAATTTCTTCATTAGACCATTATCATATTTTGAACACATTTATGAGTGTATGCAACCAAATCATGTAAAATTAATAATCGCGGAACACGAAGGAAATCCAATTGCTGCAGTTATGCCAATAATGTATGGAAATAAAGTGTGGTACTTATATGGTGGAAGTTCAAATAAATATAGAAATTTAATGCCAAATTATTTATTACAATTTGAAATGATGAAATGGGGACTGGAAAACAATTGTGATATATATGATTTTAGAGGAGTATCAGGATTTAAAAGCGAAGATGATCCACAATATGGAGTTTATAGATTTAAAAAAGGATTTAATGGAGATTTTGTAGAGTTTGTAGATGAATTATATATAATATTCAATCCGTTAATGAATTGGATATTTAATGTTAGTGAAAAATGCTACAAGCTATTAAATAGAATAAAAAATAAATTAAAAAAATGATTTATAAATATAAGTAAATTTTTTAATATGAGAATATATGGAAAAACATACAAATATTGTGAAAAATATTGACCAATTGGCATAAAATAGTATATAATAATGTAAAAGTGAAAGGGGTGATTTTATGATCCAAAACTTAATAAAGATAAACAAAAAATCGTTTTTAGCTTTATTCTTAAGTTTTACAATATTATTTTCGATGATATTACCAACTGTTAATGCAACAGAAGTACCTTCTACATCTGCCGAAGACGAAGCAATCAAACAAAAAATTGAAGAATATAACGCAAAGGCAAACGAGGAAGAAGAAAAAAAAGGTATAAGAGGAGATATTATTGATTTTTCTAAAATGGATTTTAGTAAAGGTGGAACAATAGTATCAGAAAGTCTAACAACACAAGGTGGTTTAAGTCTTGGAGGATATGAAATAAAGAAAGAAGGGCATGATTATACCATAATATTAAATAATTTAACAGCTAAAAAGATTATTCTCCCAATAGATGATGCTGATGCTAAAGAAACAAGTGGTATATATGGAGCTTATTCCGGAGAAAAACGTGAAACAAATATTACGATTATTCTACAAGGAGAAAACAAAATCACTGGATATGGTATTGAAGGATCTTGTGTAAAAAGTGTTAAAATAGAAGGAAGCGGAAATTTATCTATTAATGCATTTTCAGAACCAAAAGCAGAAAGTGTAAATGTAAAAAAAGGAGACAAATGGGAAAAAACAGCAGAATTGAATTATTATACTAAAGCAGGTATAAGCATTGAAACCGGCGATAAGAAATATAATGAGTATACGAGTGCAGTTCATAGTGATGACGATAGTTTAGTATTTGCTGGTACAGGAAATATCACAATTGATAGTCCAAACTACTATGGTATCATAAACAATGGTGATGTAGTTTTCAAAAGTGGTAATATTAAAGTTACTTCAAAGAAAAGTGCGATTAGTGCATATAGGATATTAGTTGGAGATGAAAGTAAAAAAGAAGAGGAAAAAACATTCAGTCTTGAACTTAATGCTGGAGAAAAAGCTTTCTATGATAAGCCAACATTTATGGATGAAAATTTATTAATTCTTGCAGGTAAATCGGCAGGAGAATCAGCAGCTCAAAATGCAACACTTCAAAAGAACAAAAAGGATGTAGAAAATTCTTATGAAAAATATCGTTATATAAAAGCTTACATTCCAGATGAAGAAAATGCACCTGAAATTAAAGACGTAGAAGAAAATAAAGCATATTGCGAATTACCAAGAGTAACAGTAACAGATGATACAGCAATAGATACAATAACAGTAAATGGAGTGGAAATAAACAATTTTGGAATTGATACAGCACAATTAAAAACTTTTTATATTCCGGACTCAAACAATGATGAAAAAGTAATTGTGGCAAAAGATGTATTAGGAAACGAAAAAGAAGTTAAAATTAAAGCACATATAACTCATCAATTAGGAGAAGCAGAAAAATCAGATGTTATAGAGGCAACTTGTACAACTGAGGGTTCATATATAAATTCATATTCTTGTACAGTATGCCACCAAGTAATTACTAGAGAGAAGAAAAAAGTAGCACCAAAAGGTCATAATTTTAGTGAATGGGAGAAACAAGAAGGAAAAGAAGTACGTACTTGTAAAGATTGTGGATATAAAGAAGAAATAATCACAGTAAAAGATATTTCAAAAAATACTATTTCTCTTTCAGAAACAAGTTATACCTATGATGGAACAGAAAAGAGACCAACAGTTACTGTAAAAGAAGGTAATAAAGTATTAGCAAATGGAAGAGATTATACTGTAAAATATTCAAACAATGTTAATTCAGGTACAGCAACAGTAACTGTAACTGGAAATAATGATTATAAGGGAACACTTACAGCAAACTTTGAAATTAAAAAGAGGAACAATTCAATTACAGCATCTAATTTTACAAAAAATTATTCTACAAAAGCACAAAGTTTTTCAATTGGAGCAAAACAAGCAGGAAATGCAAAATTAAAATACAGCAGTGATAATAAAAATGTAAAAGTAGATAGTAATGGAAAAGTAACAATAGCAAAAGGATTTGCTGGAAAGGCAACAATCACAATTACAGCAGATGCAACACAAGGATACAATAAAGCAACAAAGAAAATAACTATAACAATGAAAAAAATAAATAATTCTGTTAAAGCATCTAACTTTACAAAGAACTATTCAACAAAAGCACAAAGCTTTTCAATTGGAGCAAAGCAAACAGGAAATGCAAAACTAAAATATAGCAGTGATAATAAAAATGTAAAAGTAAATGGCAGTGGAAAAGTAACAATAGCAAAAGGATTTATAGGAAAAGCAACAATTACAATTACAGCAAACGCAACAGAAGGATATAATAAAGCAACAAAGAAAATAACAATAACAGTAAATCCACCAGCAATAGCAATTACAAAATTAAGTAATACTGCAAGCAAAAAAATGACAGTTCAATGGAAAAAGAATACAGCAATAACAGGATATCAAATTCAATACTCTACAGATAAAAACTTTAAAAAAGGTGTAAAGACTATTACAGTTAAGAAAAATAGTACAACATCAACAACAATTTCTAAATTAACAAAGAATAAAAAATATTATGTACGTATTCGTTCTTACAAAACAGTATCTAAAGTAAACTATTATTCTAGTTGGAGTGTAAAGAATATCAAAATAAATAAATAAAAAAGAATGCCATGGATTATGATAATAATCCATGGTATTCTTAATTTTTATTAATAGCATCTTTAAATGCCTTTGCAGCTTTAAATGCTGGGAATTTATGAGATGGAATTTCAACCTTTTCTTTAGTTTTTGGATTTAATCCTGTTCTTGGAGCTCTTATTCTTATTTCGAATGTTCCAAAACCAATTAAATGAACTTTTTCACCTTTTACTAAGCTATCTTTTATAATTTCAATAAATAGCTGTAGAGCTTCAGCAGAAGCTTTTTTAGAGTCTCCTGTTATTTCTGCCATTCTTGAAATAATTTCTGCTCTTTTCATAGAAAACACTCCTTTCAAACTTATTTTGGATTAATAATAATGTATCAGACAAATTAAAAAAAGTCAATGTAAATAATAAATACAAAAATATTTTATATGAACTAATGAACACAATTTAATATTTTATTAGAAAAATTTTAAATAAAAAAAGAAAAAGTCTGCTTTTGCAGACTTTTTGGTGATCCAGAGACGACTCGAACGTCCGACCCACGGCTTAGAAGGCCGTTGCTCTATCCAGCTGAGCTACTGGACCAAGTTCTTTAGAACGAATAATATAATAACACATATTTTTTATTTAGTCAAGTAAAAATTGAAAGAATTGTATTTAATTTATGATAATATCACCTTAGAACTTCGTAAGCGAATATTTCACCCTAAATGTATATTTTTGTAA
>CANPYN010000063.1 GCA_947588635.1 uncultured Clostridia bacterium | reverse complement strand
AATAGAATATCAAATTTTTTATCGTATTCTAACATTTTATACTCTACTTTTGTTAATCTCTCAAACATTTGTGAATTTGACGATAAAATTTTTTTCATTTCTATAAATGTATTTACAATTCGTATGCTTACATTAACTGCTACTTGACTTTTTAATAATCCTGCAAGCATTGTAATTCCATATTCAGTAAATACGTAGGGTAGATATTTTCTATGTTGTCCTCTTCCATTCTCGTTTAAGGTGAAATTTTTGCACCTTAAAGATTTGTATTCTTTATTTGTCAATTGAAAGCAATAATATTCTGGGAATCGCTCTATATTATTTTTAACATTTCTATTGAGATCTTTCGTTTCATATTCAAAAAGTCTAGCCACATCACTATCAAACATTACTTGCTTTCCTCTTATTGTATATATTAAGTTCTTTATGTCCTCATTATCTACCACTTTTAATTCATTTGTCATATATGCACTTCCTTTGTTTAACTAAATTAATCTTAAAACTTTATATTCTGGATTTTTTACTATATATTTATTATTTTTTCAATTATACACTTATCTTCTATTTTATTAATTCCAAAGCATTTTTTACCTAAATCTTTTATTGAGGCTCCGCAATGATATAATTCCTTATTATCAATTATTATAAATCTATCATGAAATTTATTACTTGTACTCATTTTTAGAACTGGATATTGTTTATTAAATTTTTGTATATCTAGTTTCGATATATTAGTTTTATTTGATGTTAGTAATACTACTTCTACACTTTTTTCTTTTTTAGATAACATTTTTAAAATACTATCATCTATATAATTGTCTATTATTAATATTTTTTTCTTTGCGCTTTTTATTATATCTATTATTAAGCTATATGCATCATAAATCTGACCCTCGAAAAAAATTTTTTGTTCAAATTTTTTATTCTTTTGAAGTTCGTCAAATAAAATATCAAATTTTTTATCATATTCTAGCATTTTATATTCCATATTGGCCAATCTTTCAAATACATGTCCATTTGATGAAATAAAGTTTCTCATCTCTATAAAAGTATTTATGATTTTTATGCTTACATTAATTGCTATTCTACTCGTTAATAAAGATGCAAGCATTGTTATCCCATATTCAGTAAATACATACGGCATATATTTTCTATGTTGCCCTCTTCCATTTTTTAAGGTGACAAATTGGCACCTTAAAAATTCATATTCTTTTTCTGTTAATTGAAAACAAAATTCTTCTGGAAATCTCTCAATATTTCTCTTTACTACACGATTTACATACTTTGTTTCACAATTGTACAATCTAGCCACATCACTATCTAGCATTACTTGTTTCCCTCTTATTGTGTATATTAAATTTTTTATCTCTTCATTACTTACCACATTTAATTCGTTT
Organism: uncultured Clostridia bacterium; assembly: GCA_947588635.1. Lineage (GTDB taxonomy): Bacteria > Bacillota > Clostridia > TANB77 > CAG-508 > CAG-452. The sequence continues at coordinate 6,253 of CANPYN010000063.1, read as the reverse complement.
GTCATATATGCACTTCCTTTGTTTAACTAAATTAATATTAAAACATTTGTTTGTATATGTCAAGTGTTTTTTGGTATTTTTTGTAAATTAAAAACAAGAAGTGGTTCCAAAATGGAACCACTTCTTTATTATTTCTTAAAGGTGCCAATTTGTCACCTTTAATTTTTATTTTCTTATTAATAATTTTCTGCTTTGATTTCGAAATATGCTCTTGGATGTGCACATACTGGGCAAACTTCTGGAGCTTCTTTACCAATATGGATATGTCCACAATTTCTACATTTCCAAATTTTATCTCCGTCTCTTGAAAATACTAATCCGTTTTCTAAGTTTTCTAATAATTTCATATATCTTTCTTCATGCTCTTTTTCTATTTTTGCAACTCCTTCAAATAATTCAGCTATATGATCAAATCCTTCTTCTCTTGCTTCTTGTGCAAATTTAGCATACATATCTGTCCATTCAAAATTTTCACCACTTGCTGCTGCTTTTAAATTTTCTTCTGTTGAAGGAATTCCATTGTTTAATAATTTAAACCACATTTTTGCATGTTCTTTTTCGTTATCTGCTGTCTCTTGGAATATTGCTGCTATTTGCTCATATCCATCTTTTTTTGCCTTACTTGCAAAATATGTATATTTATTTCTTGCTTGTGATTCTCCTGCAAATGCCTCCATTAAATTTTTTTCTGTTTTAGTACCTTTTAAATCTGCCATTCTAATTACCTCCTATATTTATATTTAATTCTTCGTTTATTTTATATCACATTATACATTTTTTATCAAGTATTTATTCTATTACTTCCATACTATCTTCTTGGTTTAATCCCTCTAGATTATAGTAACTTTCTGGAACTTCACCTACTATTACACTTTCAACTAAAAGCACTTGGTTTACAACTTCATCTTGTATTGTTTTATATTGGGTTACTATACTAATTTTACAAGTTAATTCTAAATATATTCTGTATATTGTTTGATTTATCCCTTTTGCTTCAAATTCATTTTTAATTTCTGTTAAAATATTTCCAGTTGGAATAACTTTTATATTAATGTTAGGTCCACTTCCTGAAAGAAGTTTACTTCCAGTTAAAGCACCAACTGGTATTTGTATAGTTTCTCTTTCTAATTCTTTGAATTGTTTTTCAGCTTCTAAAGCAATATCAGAAGCAATCTTATTTATTACTACAACATCTGTTTTTAGAACTTTACTATTTTCCTCCTCTTCTATACTCACAATATTATTATACTCCATATTATCTAATATCATATTAGATGCATTATTCATTATGTATGTTCCTATTTCTCTAGCTCTTTCTATACATAGTCCTTCAAAAATCGGATTTATTGATTTAAATAAACTATAAAACGTAAGAATTGCAATTAAAACTATAATAAAAATGCTAAAAAATTTTTTAGCATTTTTATTGTTGTTATAAAACCCTTTTATTTTTGGAATCTTTATTCTTTTTCTTGAATATATACTCTCCATTATATTACACCGCTATGTCTTTCTTTACATACTTAGGAATATATAGTTGTTGTGTAGGATATATTTGATTTGAATCTTCTATTCCATTTACTCTAGTTATATCCTCAATAGTACTTTTAAATTTTTTTGCAATTTTCCATATAGTATCTCCTGGTTTTACAAAATATATTACCATACTATATATATTATTTTCTCTAGTTTCTTCTACTGAAATTTCATTTATTATATTTAATCTTTGATTTTTACTTACACTAAGATTAAATTCTAATTCTATATTTGCATTAATATTACCACTATTTACAATAAAATCATCCCTTTTTACATCTATATTTGTATCTATTGTACAATTATCATCTATTCCATCAGACATTACTTCAAAATTAAATGGTATTTCTATGTTTTTAGAATTCAAACTACTATTCATCTCATATAATAATTCGATAGACATTTCTCCTTCATAAATAACCTTACCATTTTTTATAGTTGTATTTAATATGTTTGGAACAGTTTTAACACTATATAGTCTGTTATCTCCCATCTCTGGAATATTAATTTGTTCATTTATATTGCATGTTTCTTTTAAATTTTGCTTTCCAGACATCGTCATTATCTCTTTTTGATTAAAATTTAAATCTGATGATATACTATATAAATCTTCAATTAAATTAATATTTTTCGTCTCATATGCAAAACATGAAATTTCTATTTCTGCTTCTATATATATTGAATGTGTATCTCCGTTATTTGGTTTTATAATTAAATTCTTAATCTGATAATCTACATCACATATTGACTCATCACTAATATTCTCTATATCTACAAATCCCATGATTGGAATTCTTGTATTTATACTCTTTATTCTGTTATCTTCTGTCAGATATAAAATTGTAACATCTGCATCCGCTTTTGCTAAAACTTTATTATAACTTAGCTTTATATCTCTATCTACTATTCTAATATTTGCTTTCATTATTTCTGCAATTTCATCTGCTGCATCTACATTTACGGTATCTTTTGCATATACTCTTGTGTTTCCATTTCCAATTAAAGAATTAACAATTTTATCATTGTTTAATACTTGAACATCATCTAGGTTACTTATATTTGATATGACTTCTACGTCATCATTTGAATAAACTCTTGAACTAATACTTAAAGTTGATTTAACATTTATTTTTCTCCCATTTAAAATTTTACATTCGATATTTTTTATATTTATATTTTCTGTAGAAACCATTCCTGGAGCACAACCATCTACATCTATTATTTGTGTAAAGTCTAATACTGTATTTAAACTTCTTACAGTACTATTTTCATCATCTGCTAAGTATATAATGTATGTATTTATACTTCCATCAATTCTAACCTTTCCATCCATTACTTCCTTTTTATATATACATGGCACTCCGTCTGCACTAATTATATTTAATACATCTGGTTTTATATCATTTACTATAACATCTCCTTCTACTTCGGTTTCTTTCATGTTTTGACCAACTACTTGATTTATGCATACTTTTTCTTTTTCTGTTTCTAGTAGCATATAAAATCCCTCCCTTAAAGTTTGATAATATATATTATATTGAAAAGGACAAAAAAAATTCCTAATTTCTTAGGAATTTTACTTTTTACTTTTTTTACTTTTGTAATGGTGGAATTAATGGGCAATATCCTTCTCCATCAAACACCGAAACTTCCAAATCTCTTGTAAGTATATCTGTATATCTGTAGCTAACATTAGTATCATGTTCCTCATATTTTACTACAAATATATTTGGATATGTCTCTTTTATAACTGCTTCTTCTTCAAAAGGTTTGTTTCTTCCAAGTGATCCTTTAACAATTATCTTTTGTCCTATTTTTTCTCCTATCTCATTTTTTATATTAGAGATATCATTCTTATAGATCATAAACTTCACGCACCTTTATTCTTTAGATGTCGTTATTATATCATTATCGATGAAAATTGTCAAAAAAAATCTCTTGGCTTTCAATCTCTGTATTCTTTGGTACTGTAAGCGTTTATTGACTTTTTTGGTCTAATATTACAATTGTGTTACATTATTGTTACACAAATATTACTACCCTATAATTTTACTTTTTCCTCTAGCTCCAACACCGCTAACTCCTCTTGCTCCTTCTTTTATTTCTCTTGAAATTTCTGCACTAGTCACAAATCTATATTCTTCAGCTGTGGCTATTTTTTCTGCTACAATTAATGGGTCTACAAAATCTATTAGTATCCTTCCAGGTGACGACGCAAAATCTGCACCTGCCGACATTATCCCTTCATAAAAACTTTGACACGCACCTGCAAATATAACTAACTTATCAGAACTTACTCCCCATCTTCTTGCTTCCTTTACCGTATTCATAAAATGTCTAGAATTTCTATAGTTATATATATTATTATAATTGCTACCATTCTTTAACATTGCATCATGTCCAGTTATTATTAGAATATCTGGATTATATTTATTAAGAAGAGGCACCACTACTTTTGCTTGTCTATTCTCTGCAATATTTTTAACTACAGCATTTAATCCTATTTTATTATAATATCTCATAGATTTCTCACTATATTTTCTATCTCCATCTAAATGCAGAATTTTTCCAGTGTATACTTTTTGTCTTTTTAAGTCACCATTTACTTTATTTCTCTTTTTTTTTATTCTGTTTTCTAAATCAATTTCTGATAATTTTATGCTATTAATAACATCTTGTTTATCAATTATTTCTAGATCTTCTATAGGGCTATCTGCCATAATTCGTATATTAAGTCCTTTAAGTAATGCAAATTCTTTATTTAATCTAGTTTTTAGTATACTATCCACAATAAAAAAAATATCTTTTCCATAAGACTTTCTACCTACAATATCTCCCTTTTTTATACTCATTATTATCACTCCAAAAATAATGTAGTAGTATATTTTATGTTTAAGATTTTTATTTTGTGAATAATTGTTGTCAATCTAACAAAAAGAACATGAAAATTTTCTAATTTTTCATGTCTAACTACATTTATGGCATAATTTTTGCTCAAAAATATAGTGTATAAACTTTATTTTAAAATTTATACACTATCGATATTACAGCTATTTTGTTCATTGTTTACATAATATATTTTTGTAATAAATTATTCTAAAAATCTCGGATACAAGCTCAGCTCTAATATTATGCTTATTTTGCCAATTTGACTCCAGATGTTAGACAAACTATGGGACGAAGGCCGCAAGCGCTCGTAGCTAAAGGCGGGGCAGAAGCCCACAACGCCGTTATAGTACACACACATCAAGAGTGCGGAGTGGCCAGAAGTAGGCGATGCAAGCAAGTAGCAAGGACAATAGTCGTTGCTTTTACCATCTCCATCTAAACTTAAGTTTGACTCATTTTGGTGTGGAAAATATAGTGTGTCGTTATATCCTTCTTTACTTTCACCATAATAATCACTTCCAACTACATATGTTGAAGTTGATGAAGGTGTAGTTCCTACACAATATCCATAATCATCTGAAGATTCTCCTGTACAATATAATGGTTTAGTAGTATCACTTGTATTATTTCCATGCTTTTGGTTCCAGCTTGCTACCCACATCTCTAGTGTTGGTCCTCCTATTGCATATGTTGCTCCATAACTTTTATCAACAAAACTACTCCAGTTGTCTGTACACATTAAACTACTTGCACATCTTGAATTTGGATTTCCACTAGCACCGTTATCTCCTACGTGGTCTGAACAATAATATCCTGTTCCCATGAATATATCTGGAAATGAACATGGATCTTTGCTGTTATTTAAATCATTATGTCCATCATTACAATGGTACTTTACTTTTTGACTTTCACCTTCATTTACATCAGTAGAACTCCAATAATAACAATGACTCTTATATTTATCATCTGAAGTAGTTTCTGTCATGTTTGCTGCTGATGTAGCTGTTTTTAATGCATCACATTTGTTACTACTTACATAGTCTGCTGCTATTATAAATGTACGTCCTTTATCATCTACGTAAAATACTTTCCAATCGTTTTCGTAATCATTATCTCCATTTAGGTCTACCCCATATTCTACAAATTCTCCATAATTATCCACTGTTGGTGTTACTCTTCCTGTTGTGTATTCTTCTATTGAATTATACCATTCTCCGTCTATTTCTACTTTTCCACTTGCTAAGTTTTGTTCTTCGTTTATTTTGTTCTCTGTTTCTGTTTTTGCTTGTTTTGCTGTGTTAAATAATTCTCCTTTTAATGCTACTGTTATTGTTACTGTTACTAGTATTAGCATTATTATTATTGTGATTACCAATGCTATTAGAGTAATTCCTCTGTGGTCAGAGGTTAGAGGTTGGAAGTTAGAGATTAGATTTGAGTTGTCCTTTGGAGATCTTTTGTTTTGGGTTGGTTCTTCGAAGATCGGGCAGACAGGGTCGTCTGCCCCTACAATATTTGCAGTTAAATTATCGTTTATTGTTTTTTTGTGGGCAGATATGGAATCTGCCCCTACAACGTTTGCAACTGGTTTATCCTTTATATTTTTTGTTTGTGGGTCGCCCTGTGGTGCGACCCCTACGGCATCTGCAATAAATTTGTTAATCGTTTTTTCTTTTTGGGCAGACACGAGGCCTGCCCCTACGGCGTTTGCAATTGATTTGTTATTTGTTTCTTTCATTTGTTTTAACATATGTTTCCTCCTTATTTTTCTTTGGTTTTGTTATAAAGGTTCAAATATAAAAAATAGATATTAAGCCCTTTTTCGGGG
>CANPYN010000062.1 GCA_947588635.1 uncultured Clostridia bacterium | reverse complement strand
AAAGATTTAAATCAATATAATAAATATTATATAAAATCAAAGTATTATATAAATTATAAAAATAGAATAGAGAGAATAAATAAAATTTTGTTAAACAATATAGAGAATAAAAATTTAAAAGATAAGTTAGAAAGAATAGAAGCAATAATATATGAGGGAAGAAAAATTTAAAGTAATACAATTTATAAGGGATTTAATAATAGAAATAGATAAACAAATGGATAATTTTCCAAAAAAAGACATAGAGTTAAAGAATAGAATTAGAACAAACAGCTATGACATATTAGAAATAGCATATGAAGCAAATGGTGTGGCAAATTTAGAAATAAAAAAAGAGTTAATCTCGAAAATAATAGCAAAAGTAAAAATAATAGATTTTTTATTAAATATGAGTTTTGATAAAAAAATTATAACGCAAAAAAAATATTATAAATTAGGTCAGAGATTAGATGATATTGCAAAATATTCAAATGGCTGGCTTAAGAATATAATATAGGGCACAGTTGAGAGTTTGGCGTTGCTTTTTTGTTATTATTAGTGTTTATGGCTTGCGTCGCCTTCTGCTAACAACAACAACTACTTGATGAATGTGAACTACAACGGCAATGTGAACAACAACAACTATAACAACAACAACTTGCGGTCTTCGTCCCATAGCTTCTAAAAAACTGGGGTTGTATAGACAAATGTTATACAAGAGAAGTTTTAGATAGAAACAAACTGATGTCCTTTCATTAGAAATTACATCTAATGATAAAATAAAAATAGATAAATATATTTGTTAGTAGGTATTATTATATTCGAAATAGAGTATGTTTTAGAAATATTTTTGGGGTAGTAATTTATATTACATTACTACCTCTTTTATATTATATAAACAGTCGAATTTTAGAAAATAAAAAAGAAAATGATAAAATTAATGTTTTTTACTGAATAATAATAAATTACATGCTTTAAATACAAAAAATATAGTATTTTATTGAAAAGTGTAATATAATATATAAAAAAAGAAGGAGTAAGAAATGAGTTATAATGCAGGAGATTATGATGTAGCAGTAATTGGAGCAGGGCATGCTGGATGTGAAGCAGCACTAGCATGTGCAAGAAAAGGACATAAAACACTGCTTTTTTCTATAAGTTTAGAGTGTATTGCAAACATGCCATGTAATCCTAATATTGGTGGAACATCTAAAGGACATTTAGTAAGAGAGATAGATGCTTTAGGTGGAGAGATGGGAAAAAATATAGATAAAACATTTATACAGTCAAGGATGCTTAATACTTCAAAAGGACCAGCTGTATATTCTTTAAGGGCACAGGCGGATAGAAAAAAATATCAACAAGAAATGAAACATACGTTGGAAAAGCAAGAAAACTTGTCAATAAAACAAGCGGAAGTAATTGATATAAAAGTGGAAAATGGTGAAGTAAAATCAATTGAGACAAATATAGGGGCTATATATAATGTTAAAGCTGTAATAATTGCTACAGGAACATATTTAAAGGGAAAAATATATATAGGTGAAGTGAATTTTGAAAGTGGTCCAGATGGTGTTTTTCCAGCAAATAGATTATCGGAAAGTTTAAAGAAATTAGGTATAAATTTGCTTAGATTCAAAACTGGTACACCTGCAAGGGTAAATAAAAGAACAATAGATTTTTCTAAAATGGAAATTCAAGAAGGAGATAAAGATATTGTACCATTTTCTTTTGAAAACAAACCAAAAGATATAGAACAAGTTCCTTGTTATTTAACATATACAAATGAAAAAACACATGAAATAATAAGACAAAATTTACACAGATCACCTCTATATGCAGGCCAAATAGAGGGTACAGGACCAAGATATTGTCCATCTATAGAAGATAAAGTAGTAAGGTTTAGCGATAAAAAAAGACATCAAATATTTATAGAACCAATGGGAGAAAACACAGAGGAGATGTACGTACAAGGGATGAGTTCATCACTTCCAGAAGATGTGCAAATTGCTATGTATAGAACAATTCCAGGATTAGAAAATGTTGAGTTTACAAGACCAGCATATGCAATTGAATATGATTGTATAGATCCTTCGCAGCTAAAACTATCATTAGAATTAAAAAATATAAAGGGTATGTTTATGGCAGGACAAATAAATGGAACTTCTGGATATGAAGAAGCAGCTGCTCAAGGAATAATTGCAGGAATTAATGCAAGCCTTGAGATAGAAGGAAAAGAGCCTATTATTTTGCATAGATCAGATGCATATATAGGAGTTTTAATTGATGATATTGTTACAAAAGGAACAAATGAGCCATATAGAATGATGACATCAAGGGCAGAATATAGATTATTATTAAGACAAGATAATGCAGATTTAAGATTAACTGATATAGGACATGATGTAGGATTGATTTCGGAGGAAAGATATAAAGCCTTTTTAAATAAAAAAGAAAATATAAAAAAAGAGATTGAAAGATTAAGAAATATAAATATAAAACCTACAGAAGATGTAAATAGATTTTTGGAGGAAAATGGTTCAACCACAATAAAGCATGGAGTTAAGTTAATAGAGTTGTTAAAAAGAAGCGAACTATCATATGAGGCATTATCTAAAATAGATGTAGAAAGACCTAAGCTAACAAGGCAAGAGGCAGAACAAGTAGAAATACAAGTAAAATATGAGGGCTATATAAAATTGCAATTAGCACAAGTGGAAAAGTTTAAAAAACTAGAGACAAAGATGCTTCCGGAGGATATGGATTATAAAAACTTAAAAGGAATAAGCCTAGAGGCAAGGCAAAAATTAGATAAGTTTAGACCTATTTCTGTAGGACAAGCGTCTAGAATATCTGGTGTTTCACCAGCTGATATAGCAGTACTTCTTATACATTTAGAACAAAGAAAAAGAAAATAAATTTAATTAAAGAAAGAGAGTAAAATGGAAATAAAAGAATTTAAACAAATAATGATAAACAATTTAAAAGAATTAAATATAGATTTATCTGATTTGCAATTAAATCAATTTTACGAATATATGAATATATTAATAGAGTGGAATAAAGTTATGAATTTAACAGGAATTACTGAACCAAAAGAAATTATAATAAAACACTTTTTAGATTCATTAACTGTAGCAGATAAAATTGATAAAAAAGACTGTATAATTGATGTAGGAACGGGAGCAGGGTTTCCTGGAATTCCAATAAAAATAGTATTTCCAGATACTAAAGTGGTTTTATTAGATTCTTTAAATAAAAGAATAAAATTTTTAAACGAAGTTGTACAAAAATTAGAACTAAAAGATATAAAAACTATTCATGGTAGGGCAGAAGATTATGGTAGGGATAAAAATTACAGAGAAATGTATGATATATCAATTGCAAGAGCAGTTGCACCATTAAATGTATTACTTGAATATTTAATGCCATTTGTAAAAATAAATGGAAAATGTTTATGTATGAAGGGAGCAAACGTTGAAAATGAAATATTAGACAGTAGAAACGCTATAAAAACATTAGGAGGAGAATTAATAGAAACAAAAGAATTTTTTATTCCAAATACAGATATAAAAAGAAAAATAGTTCAAATTAATAAAACAAAAAAAACAGATAACAAATATCCAAGAAAAGCAGGGGTACCCTCAAAAAGCCCATTATAAGGTTGTTCCACAGTCAACATAAGCGTGAAACACTTGATATGACTGGGAAAATATACTGACAGGCAAAATAACAATATAACTTAAAAATCGACAAAAAGTTAATAAAGAAAAACAGAAAAAATTGTAAAAATTCATTGACATATTTAATATATTTTTATATTATTAATATGTTGATGATTTTTTTATACAAAAAAAATGCTATAATTGCTATCGCCTTTGAGATTTGCTCCTTACAGTCGCAAACTCAAATCGGCGAGAACAAAGGGCGACTATGTTGCATTGTTCATGGAGGTGTAAATTTGAGTAAAGTAATAGCTGTAGTTAATCAAAAAGGCGGAGTCGGAAAGACTACAACCGCAGTAAATGTAAGTACTATACTTGCAAAAAAAGGAAAAAAAGTTTTATTAATAGATGAAGATCCACAAGGAAATGCAACAAGTGGATTGGGAATAGATAAAGATACAGAAAAGTCTATATATGATGTTATTATAAATGATGTAGATTTGGATGAAGTTATAATACAAAGTCCAATTAAAAATTTATTTGTATGCCCATCAAATATAAACTTAGCTGGAGCAGAAGTTGAATTGGTTCCAATGATGTCGAGAGAGTCAAAGTTAAAAGAAAAAATAGAAAAAGTAGAAAATGATTTTCATTATATAATTATAGATTGTCCGCCATCTTTAGGATTACTTACAATTAATGCTTTTACTTCAGCAAATTCACTACTTATACCAATACAGTGCGAATATTACGCTTTAGAAGGTGTAGGTCAACTTATGAATACAGTAAATTTGGTAAAAAAACAATTAAACAAATCTTTATATATAGAAGGGGTTGTTTTAACTATGAACGATGCAAGAACAAACCTTTCAAATCAGGTAATTAAAGAAGTAAAAACTTATTTTAAAGATAATGTATATAAAACTATAATACCAAGAAATGTAAAATTAAGTGAGGCACCTAGTTATGGAATGCCAATAAGTGTGTATGCGCCTAAATCAAAGGGAGCAAGATGTTATGAAAAGTTAACAAATGAAATTATAAAAGGTAGTAAGAGATAAAATTAATTTTATTAAGAATTAAGTGATAAGTATATTTAAGTTATGGGAATAATCTTTATTGTAAAAAAAGACAATCCCATAATATATAATTAAGGAGGTATGACAAAATGACAAAAAAGACGGGGCTTGGTAAGGGCCTTGATGCCTTACTATTAAATAATATTGTAGAAGAAGAGAAGGTACAAGATGGAGAAGTTATACAAAATTTAAAAATTATAGATGTAGAACCTAATAAGGAACAACCAAGAAGAAATTTTGATGAAGAATCTTTAGAAGAATTAGCAAATTCAATAAAAGAATATGGAGTTATACAACCAATAATTGTTACAAAACAAAATGATTATTATAGAATAGTTGCAGGAGAAAGAAGATGGAGAGCATCTAAAAAGGCAGGACTTTCAGAAATACCAGCTATAGTAAGAGATTATGATAAACAAAAAAATAGTGAAATTGCCTTAATAGAAAATATACAAAGAGAGGATTTAAATCCAATTGAAAAAGCAGTTGCTATAAGGGAATTATTAGATACTTATGATTTAACTCAACAAAAATTAGCAGACAGATTAGGTATTAGTAGAAGTGGACTTGCAAATACAGTTAGAATCCTTAATTTATCACCAAAGGTAATAGAATTAGTAAAAGAAGGGAAACTTACAGAAGGACATTGTAAAGCTTTACTTGCTATAGAAGATGAAGAAAAGCAATATCAAGCAGCTATTCACATGATAGAAAGTGGAGATAGTGTAAGAGAAGCTGAAAAACAGATTAGAAACAAGAAAAAGAAAGCGCCTAATGATAGATATCAACCAATATATAGAGAAATAGAAGCATCTTTTAGAAATTTCTTTGGAACAAAGGTTAAATTAGATGCTAAACAAAGAAGTGGAAAAATTATAATACAATATTCTTCTAATGAGGATTTAGATAGAATTTTAAATTTAATCAATAAATAATTAAAATGGAGGAACAAAAGATGGGAATAATATCCGACTTTATTAAATCTGAAGTATTTTTATACATTGTGGCTGTAGTGAATATAGTGCTTTTAATATTATATATATGTAATTTAATGAAGTTAAAAAAGATGAATAAAAATTATAAAAAATTCATGAAAAAGATAGGAAATGGCAATAATATAGATGAAATGCTTAGAGAATATATAAATAAAGTAGAAGATGTAAATGAAAAAAATAATGAGATAATTAGATATTGTAATAAATTAGACAATAAAATTTCGGTATGTATAAAAAGAATAGGAATGGTAAGATATAGTGCTTTTAGAGATACAGGAAGTGATTTGAGTTTTGCATTAGCATTATTAAATGATAACAATGATGGAGTAATATTAAACGGAATATATTCAAGAGAAATGTCTAATATTTATGCAAAACAAGTAAAAGAAGGTAAAACAAATAGTAAATTATCAGAAGAAGAAAGACAAGCATTAGAAATTGCATTAAATAAAGAAAACTGACAACAAAATCTTGACAATTAATAATTTGCATGTTAAACTATTAATTGTCTCTTGTATGGAGAGGTGGTCGAGTTGGTTTATGGCACCAGTCTTGAAAATTGGCGTAGGTTTGTAGCCTACCGTGGGTTCGAATCCCACCCTCTCCGCCAAATTTGTTTTATAAACAAAATAAAAAAGAAGAGTGAATAATGAAAAGTATAATAAATATTAAAAAAGTAAAAGCAAGTACGTACTCTTCATTATTCATTTTTCACTATTAATTTAATATGGAGGCGTACCCAAGTGGTTGAAGGGGACAGTTTGCTAAACTGTTAGGGTTCGCAAGGGCCGCGGAAGTTCGAATCTTCTCGCCTCCGCCATAAAGTAATATAGAATAATTAAATTCTATATTATTTTTTTTACTTAAAAGAGATTTAATATATATGTAAAAGGGTTAATTTAAGTAAAATAAAGTAGAAAAAAGAATTTTACAATAGTTGAACACAAGAGAAAAAGATTTAAAAGGAATAAAAGGGATTAATGGAGAGTAACAGTAAGAAATATATTTGCTTTTGATTTTAGTCTAACAGTGAATTTAACAATAGAAGCCAAAAGTTGCAATATTATGTAAAACGTAGTATAATTAAAATATAATTATTCGTAGGTGTAGCGAATAAAATAATTACACTACTTTAAAGTCTGCTGACAATGTTGGCAGATAAAGTAAAAGGAGAATACTATGGAAAATACTCGGATTACTAGTGACATGAGCATTGAAGAGATGTTGGTAACAATGTCCGAAGGCAATCCTGGCGCACTTACTTTCATGATTCAAATGCTGAACTCAGATCCTATGGCTTTTTTGGATATTTTGCTCTTCGACTCGATGGGCATTTATGGATCCAAAATCTATATGGTCTGGAATGACTGCTGTAACCGCGATATGAGAAAGTTCAAAGAGACTATTCAAGCTTTCCGTGAAGGGAAGTTCACTAAAGAAGAAATCCAGGAAAATCTTGATCGCCCGTATGCGAAGCCATTCATTTGAACATAAAAGTCAAACGAACCTTTTGGGAGAGGCTGTTGTAACAGCTTCTCTCTTTCCGTTTCCATTTTATAATTATACATACATAAGAAATGTTGTAGAAAATGCATTTGCATGTAAAATTGGTTATAACACAATTTTAGTGTATAGTTATATGACTTTTTTGATTAAAATTGAAATTTGAATAAATCGTGTGTGCTCTAAATATAGTAATGAATAAAAATTAAATAGGTTTAAATAATAAATAATGAAATAATAAATTAATAAATAATAAATTAATAAATAATAAATTAATAAATAATAAAATAATAAATTAATAAATTAATAAAATATTAAAATAATAAAACAATAAAATAATAAATTAATAAATTAATAAATAATAAAATAATAAATTAATAAAATAATAAATTAATAAAATAATAAATTAATAAAATAATAAATTAATAAATAATAAAAT
>CANPYN010000061.1 GCA_947588635.1 uncultured Clostridia bacterium | reverse complement strand
TTCCTCCGTCCTAGCGAATTAATTGCCTGTTTTTCAGGTCGTCGAGGGCGACGACCCCTACAACGTTTGCATTTAATTTGTTATTTATCCTTCTCGGGCGGAAATGGATTCCGCCCCTACAAATCACAATTCATCTGATTTTTGGAATTTTCTTTAAACCTGAAAATCTGGATTAGATATAAATGGGTTTTCTGATATTGTTACAAACTTAATTGAATATATATCACAATATAAAAGATTTCCATCCTGAATAGAACGAAGTACTATATAACTTGCTCCTACCTCTACTAATATTCCTGTTCTATCTTCTAAGTAGGTTGTTCCAATTAAAAATTCCACTCTTACTAATTTTCCAATATGTTGTCTTAAAAATGCTGGTGTGTACAATGCATTTGTAACTGTTTCTGGTGAATCTTCATCTACTCTAACTGCTCTATATTCTGGATAATCAGAAGTTCTATAATACATTATAATTCCTCCTTATGTTTCATTATATAAAGGTGTTGGTCTATAAAAACAATGTTCATGTATTCTTGTATGAAATGTTCCGAGATCCATTATATGGAAAAGTATTTGGGCATTCTGGTTTAAATGGATTCATATACCATAGGCAATCACCTACTTCATTTATCTTATTCCCTGCAATTGCCCAGTCTGCTATATTATAATGCAATTCATTTGGCGACATGTTATATATATTTTGGGGATTATACTGATTTCTTATTGTCTCTGTTGCACAATCAAATTGACCTGTTTGAAAAATTATATTTCTTATACTTCCTCCTTGCGAGATACGTGCATATTCCCCGTGTACTGCTGTTTACTCTGTTCATTATAATTGTTGCAACAGCTTTCATTCCTATTTCGCCTTCCCCTTCTGCTTCACATTGTACAAGTCTTGCAATTAAATCTCTATCTGAATATGCCATTTTATCACCTCTATAATCTTATTATATTTTTATTTTTTTATCTTGTTACTTTTTCTTGCAATTAGTAAATATAAATTATATAATATACAAAATGCGAGTATGCTGGAATTGGCAGACAGGCATGTTTGAGGGGCATGTGCGTGAAAATGCGTATGGGTTCAAGTCCCATTACTCGCACCATTCTGGATGTTTTTATGGGATTTAATGTTTTATAGAAACATCTTTTTTCTAATATAAAAATTATTTTTAAGAAAAATATACAATACATCAGCTTTATTTATTGTAATTTTAGGTAAAAATGCTATAATTAGTATGTATAAGTGGTGTTTCAAATTTGAAGGCACAAAATAACTACAACGCTACGTAAATTAACATAAAAATATCCTACAATAACCATTTATATTCAAATCGGGTGAACTTGGCAAATGGTATTAAAATATATTGTAAGTAACTTATCTAATTATACAAATGTTAGACAGGTTTTAAAAAATGAATTTAATATATCAAATAGACTAATTACAAAATTAAAACAAAATAAAGGAATCTATTTAAATGATAAAGAAGTTTATTTAGATAAAACATTATCAATTGGCGATACTATAAAATGTATTATTGATTTTGATGAAACATCTGAAAATATAATTCCTATTAAAATGAATTTAAAAATTATATATGAAGACGATTATTTTTTAGTAATTGATAAACCTCCAAATATGGCTGTTCATCCTTCAATTTTACATTATAATAATAGTTTGTCTAATGGAATAAAATACTATTTTGAATCAATACGGTTTACACAGGAAAATAAGACCTGTAAATAGATTAGATAGAGACACAACTGGTATTGTCATATTTGCTAAAAATGAATATATACAAGAATGTCTTATAAAACAAATGCAACTTAAAGCTTTATACAAAGAATATATAGCAATATTAGAAGGAACATTAGATAAAAATAAGGGCACAATTGATGCTCCTATATCTAGAAAATCTGGTAGTATAATCGAAAGATGTATTGATAAACATGGTGCAAAAGCAATTTCCCATTATGAAGTAATTGAAAGTAAAAATAATCTTTCACTAGTAAAATTTATTTTAGAAACTGGAAGAACTCACCAAATTAGATTGCACTCAAAATATATAGGTCATCCTATTATTGGTGATACTTTATATGGACATAAATCAGAATTAATTTCTAGGCAAGCTCTTCATTGCAATAAAATATCATTTACACACCCAATTAGTAAAAAAAAATTAGAGCTTACATCTCCAATACCTAACGATATGAAATTGATTTTTTAATTTTTTTTCTTTTTTTGGACGGACTAGATTTAGCTTTTTTAAAAAAAAAGCTAAATCTAGTCCGTCCAAAAAAAGAAAAATAAAACAGAAACATACTAAGTAAATCTATAAGCCGGGTTCTGTTAAAAACAGTCATTTATCTAGGATATATATTACTATATACCTCAAGCCACCAGTTTAAGAAGATGACGAGCAGTCTTAGCCTTCTTATATTTAGGTGTTGCTCCAGATGGGGTTTACATTGTCCAAATATGTCACCATATTTGCGGTAAGCTCTTACCTCACCTTTTCACCCTTACCACGTCGAATCGAATTTCATTATTTTTTAAGTTCAAGCAAACTTAACTTAAAATAATAAATTCTTCTATTTTGTGGCGGTTATTTTCTGTTGCACTTTCCTTAAGGTTTCCCTTACTGGACGTTATCCAGCATCATTGCTCTATGGAGCCCGGACTTTCCTCATATAGTACCTTGCGATATCTATATGCGACTGTTCAATTTACTCTTCTTATATTTTAACCTCATTTCATAAAAAAGTCAATAATATTTAATTACCATATATCACAGAATTTGCTAAAATTGTAATTAAAGTGTATTTATATTATCCATTAAATTTCTATATTTGACATAGAATAATTTTTTATCTTTGTTACTTAGAGAGTTTTGTAATTCTTTTATTAGTATATATGTTTTATTTATTTTATATTCTTTGTCTTTCATATATTCTATATCATTCAAGATATTTTTAAATGTTTGCTCACATTCAGATATATTTGATTCTACAGCTGTCCAATCCTCGTGTTCTACAATCGAATATGCATTTATTAAATATGATTTGACTTCCTTTACATTCTGCTCACCATTTCCTGCAGATATTGTTCTTTCAAACCTTGGAATAAATGAATATAAAGCTGCAATATTTGCTAACGAATCCGCCTTATTTTCATCTTTTATACTTACAATACAATTGTCTAATGTATTGCTAAAATTTAGTATATCATTATTGTCTACATTTAAAGTAGATAAATCTAATATTACTACTGACCATGATTCATTTATCATTTCAATCTCATTCTTTATTGATGTCCAATCTATATCATTTTCATCTGATTCTAAAACAGTTTCAGGTTCAATTTTCGTTGTTGTTATATTATTCTTTTGTGTGTCATTGCTTGATTGACTTTGACTATTGGATTGTTCTTGTTGTCCCCCAGAACTTCCTCCGCTACTACTTCCACCTGTTTCTCCTTGGCTACTACTTCCGCCTCCTGATTGTTCTCCACCACTACTTTCTCCTGAACTTTTTCCTGATGATTCTCCTAAAGTTATTTCTTCTGATGTAATTGTATAGTTCTGTAAAGATATATTATTTAACCTATTTAACATACTAATAATTTTAGAATCTAAATAATCTATCTCTTGTGATATTTTTGACTTTATATCTTCACTGTTTGTTTTGTTGTTACATCCTGTTAAGCAAAATAAAGTTAAAATACATAAAATCAAAAAAATAGAAATAGTGTTATTTTTTTTCATCGTTATCACCTTAATATATTATTTCCAACAATTTAACATTTATTCTTTTGAATAACATTCTAAATAATTTGAAATACTATTTATATTGATATGGAGGTTTTATTGTGGGTGTTATTGTTAATTTATATAGTAAAAAAAATAATGAAATTTTTAATTTTTTAAATAAATATAGTAATCAAGCAGAATTACAAACTAAGAATTTATTAGAATGGAAAAAGGAATATGAGAATCCTATTGAAATAGCAGATATTATTGGTGTATTTATAGATAATAATGAAAAATATGATATAAATATGTGGATTAGTTTGGATAAAGAATTTTTTATAAATGTGACTGATAACAATGCAAATCAAATAATAAGATATCTCTTTGAGAGATATCCATATTAAAATTTATTCATTATTATTTTTTTGCTCTAATTCCTCTTTTACAATCTTTGCTTCTTTTTCATTTTCTGGTGCAATTTCGGTTTTCTCAAGTTTTTCTTCAGCTTTTTCTAAAACAGTTTTTTCTGTTGTTTGTTTTTCTCCACATTTTGGACAAAACATTGCATCTTTTTCTATTTCAGCAAAACACTTTTTACATATTTTTTTGTTGTTTAATACTAAAATCTCTTTTCTTGCATCTTCCATTTCTTTTGATAATTTATCTATTTCAGAGCAATCCTTACTTACTAATTCATTTATATCTGTTTTTTCTTCTCTTATATGATTTTCATAAATTTTTTTACCTATATTTTCATATAAATCTTTTATTTTTCCTTTGTTCTCCGTGATTTTCATTTTTAATTTTGCTTCTCTGGCTATTTTGCTTGTTGTTTCTGTTGTTTTCTTTCCTAAATCATTAAAAAAGCCCATGTTCATTCCTCCTTCAAATTTTGTATTATTAACTTTTACCTGAATTTATTTTTCAATATCTTTTTAGTTACTCGCATAAAGTACTATATTTTATTCACTATCAATTTTAACCAATTTTATATTTTTTTATTCTAATCCTCTTGTTTTGCTTCTCTTGTCATCAATTGTAAAACTGCATCTTTTGGATTTAAATTATTATATAAAATATCGTAAATACTATTTACTATTGGCATTTCTATATTATACTTCTTTGAAAGTTCATAAGCAATTTCTATATTATCAACTGCCTCTATCGTCATTCCAATTTCCTTCTTTGCTTCTTCTATTGTTTTTCCCTGTCCTATTAAAATTCCCGCTCTTCTATTTCTACTATGATTACTTAAACATGTAACAATTAAATCTCCCAATCCAGTTAAACCATATATTGTTTTAGGGTCTCCACCCATTTTAACACTTAATTTTGCCATCTCTGATAGTCCTCTTGTTAAAAGTGCTGCAAATGTATTATCACCCAATTCTAATCCTGTAATTGTTCCTGCACAAAAAGCAATTATATTTTTTAAAGCTCCTCCCAGCTCTGCTCCCTTAATGTCTTTTGATGTATATATTCTTAATGACTTATTCATAAAGGTACTTTGAACATTATCTAATAATTCTTGATGTTTTGACGCAATTACTAATGCTGTTGGAACTCCTATAGACACTTCCTCTGCATGACTTGGTCCTGATAGTCCTCCAATTTTAGAATTTGGTAACTCTTCTTCAACTACTTCATTTAGTGTATATAAAGTTCCTTTTTCAAATCCCTTCGAACATATTATAATATATTGATTTGTAACATATTTTTTAAATTTACGTATTGTTTCTCTTACAGCTTTTGAAGGTGTTACAATAAGTATCATCTCTGTATTTTCTATTGCTTCTTTAAAATCTATTGTACATATAATATTATTTGGTATATCTACATTAGGTAAAAACATACACTTTCTTTTATTATTAATCATATTAGCTTCTTCTTCTTTATATGACCATATTTTTATATTATTTCCCAATTTAGCTAAATGTATTCCTAATGCTACTCCCCAACTTCCACTTCCTATTATACATATATTTTTGTTCATTTATATTTTCCTTTCTCATATTAATTATTACTTATAATGTTTTAATGTAAAATTCGATGTATTCATCATGTATTGAGACATATTTTTATAAGGTTTGAGGAGCAAACCTCATCATGTTAAAAATTGCTCATAAATTAATGAATGTCTCCGCTTTTAGTTTTTAAAACTTAATTTATTTTCGTTTCCATTTTTTATTCTTTTCAAATTTTCCCTATGATTAAATATTACTAATAAAGCAATTAGTATACTTATAACTATAGGTCCAAATTCAACATCTGACATAAATATAGTTAATATTGGATATAAAATTGCTGACAAAATAGACCCAACTGATACCATTTTTGTAATTGCTATTATTATTACTGCAAAAATTAGACAAATTAAACCAATCTTCCAATTTAACGTTATCAATACTCCAAGTGCAGTTGCAACACCTTTTCCTCCCCTAAATTCAAAAAATATTGGAAATGTATGACCAAGTATTACGAAAAATCCTGCTAAATATTTTAACAAATCAACATCAATATCAGTCCATATATTCCCTGCTATAATAGCAACTAACAATGCAACTACACCCTTTAATATATCACATATTAATGTAAGTAATGCAATTTTTGTACCTGCTGTTCTCAATACATTCGTTGCGCCTGCACCTTTACTACCTTTTTCCCTTACATCAAATCCTGCAAATTTCTTACTAAATATAACTGCAAAACTTGCACTACCTATAAAATACGCTATGATTGAAACCAATATATATATTACCATAATTTTCATCTCCTATTTTTATTCATAAAAAAAATTTAAGCTTCACCTTTTTCTCTTGATATTACTCTTATTGGCGTCCCTTCCAATCCAAAATTTGCCCTAATCTGATTAATCAAATATCTTTCATATGAAAAATGAAATAATGATTTGTTGTTTACAAATATTACAAAAGTAGGTGGTTTTGTTGAACTTTGAGTTGCATACAATATTTTCAATC
Organism: uncultured Clostridia bacterium; assembly: GCA_947588635.1. Lineage (GTDB taxonomy): Bacteria > Bacillota > Clostridia > TANB77 > CAG-508 > CAG-452. The sequence continues at coordinate 1,301 of CANPYN010000061.1, read as the reverse complement.
TTCTTCCCTTATCTGTAGGTGGTTGTACTACTGCTATTGCTTCGTTTATAACTTGATTAAGTATTGATGTTGAAACCCTCATAGAATTATTAGCAGCTACTTTATTAATTAAATCAAATAATTTATTAACTCTTTGACCTGTTTTTGCTGATATAAACAGCATTGGTGCATAAGTCAAATATCCTAATTTGCTATATACTTCTTTTTTATAATTTTCTAATGTGCCTGTTTCTTTCTCTATTTCATCCCACTTATTAATAACTATTATAACACCTTTACCTGCCTCATGAGCCTCTCCTGCAATTTTAGTATCTTGCTCTGTTACACCTTCCTTTGCATCAATTAACATTAAACATACATCTGCTCTTTCAATTGCTAAAAGTGATCTCATTATGCTAAATTTCTCTATTGATTCTGATATTTTATTCTTTTTTCTAATTCCCGCTGTATCTATAAAATTATATTTACCTTCACTATTTTCAAAATATGAATCAATCGCATCTCTAGTAGTTCCTGCGATATCACTTACTATTACTCTATCTTCTCCTAATATTTTATTTACTAATGAAGATTTACCAACATTTGGTTTTCCTATTACCGCAACATTTATTATTTCATCATCTTCTTCGTTTTCACATTTAGGTGGAAGTTCTTCATATATTGCATCTAATACATCTCCTATACCCAAAGCATTGGTAGATGATACTGGATATGGATCTCCTAATCCTAATTTATAAAACTCATATATATCATCACTTGTTTTACCAAAATTATCAGATTTATTACATACTAATATTACTCTTTTTTTTGATTTTCTTAACATTAAAGCAATTTCCTCATCTACTGCTGTCACACCCTGCTTTATATCTGTTAAAAATATTATTACATCTGCAATATTTATTGCAATATTTGCTTGTGCCTTCATTTGAGATAAAATAATATCATTAGATTCAGGTTCTATCCCTCCTGTATCTATTAATGTAAATTTTCTTCCTCTCCAATTAGCCTCACCATAAACCCTATCTCTAGTTACACCTGGCAAATCTTCTACAATAGATAATCTTTTACCAATTATGTAGTTAAAAAACGTCGATTTTCCAACATTAGGTTTTCCAATTATTGCAACCATTGGTTTTGCCATTGTTCTCACCTTTTTCTTTCGCTTAATATTTTATATCATATATATAATTTAGTCAAGATTTCAAATTTTAAGTTTTACCTTTATCCTTATAATAAAATGTTTTCTTTTTTTCTTTTTTTGGACGGACTAGATTTAGTCTTTTTTAAAAAAAAGACTAAAT
>CANPYN010000060.1 GCA_947588635.1 uncultured Clostridia bacterium | reverse complement strand
GCTGTGTTAAATAATTCTCCTTTTAATGCTACTGTTATTGTTACTGTTACTAGTATTAGCATTATTATTATTGTTATGACTAGGGCTATTAAAGTGATTCCTTTTTGAGAGGTGAGATTTGAGTGTTCCTTCAAAGTATTTTTTGTTGTTTTTTTGTGGGCAGATATGGAATCTGCCCCTACAGCGTTTGCAATTGATTTGTCCTTTATATTTTTTGTTTGTGGGTCGCCCAAGGGTGCGACCCCTACAGCATTTGCATTAATTTTGTTGTTTGTTTTAGTTATTTGTTTTAACATATGTTTCCTCCTTATTCTTCTTTGGTTTTTGTTATAAAGGTTCAAATATAAAAAATAGATATTAAGCCCTTTTTCGGGGTCCGGCTTTTGCTTCGTAGTCCTTCTTCCGGGAGACAAAAGGGTTAATATATATTTTTTGTATTGAACCTTTGATCATTTCGTAGTTATTTATGTCGAGTTATAAATATATCATGTTTAATTTTATTATAATTATTTTGTTTTTTCTTGTCAATAAGTTTTCCGTTTTGTCATTTATTTTTTATATTTCTGTAATATGTTTGTAATATTTAAGTAATGTATTTTGATTTTTATGCAAAAAAAGCCTAACTGTTTATACATTTTATATAAACAATTAGGTTTCTTTGGATATTAATTTTGCAGTATATTTGTTGCGGGCAGACACAAGGCCTGCCCCTACAGTGTTTGCAATGGATTGTTCTTTATTTTTTGTTTGTGGGTCGCCCTGGGGTGCGACCCCTACAGCATTTGCAGTTAAATTATTGTTTATTTTTTTGCGGGCAGATATAGAATCTGCCCCTACAGTGTTTGCAATGGATTGTTCTTTATTTTTTGTTTGTGGGTCGCCCTGGGGTGCGACCCCTACAGCATTTGCAGTTAAATTACTGTTTATTGTTTTTTTGTGGGTAGATATGGAATCTGTCCCTACGGCGTTTGCAATTTGTTGTTATTTATTTTTGTTTGTGGGTCGCCCTAGGGTGCGACCCCTACAGTATTTGCAGTTAAATTATTGTTTAATTTTTTTGCGGGCAGATATAGAATCTGCCCCTACAAATGTTTGCAATGGGTTGTTATTTATTATTTTATTACACTTCCATTATAATTGGTAAAATCATAGGATCTCTCTTTGTTTTTTTATAAATATAATCTCTTAATTCTTCTCTTAATAATGCTTTTATAGTTGACCAATCTGTTATATGTTTTTCTTCAAATTTTGAAATTTCTGACCTTAATAGTTGTTTTATATCTTCCATTAAATTCTCTGATTCTCTAACATAAACAAATCCTCTAGAAAGTACGTCTGGGCCTGCTACTACTGTTCCGGTTTGTGAATCCATTGTTAATACTATTATTATTAATCCGTCTTGAGATAAACGTTGTCTATCTCTTAGAACAATATTACCTACATCTCCAACTCCTAAACCATCTACCATTATCTTTCCGACTGGTACTGTTCCTGTTAGTTTTGCATCATATTCATTTAATTCTAATACTCTACCATTTGTCATTATAAATATATTATCTGCATCAATTCCAAGTTTTTTTGCTGTTTCACTATGTGCAACTAGCTGTCTATATTCTCCATGAACTGGTATAAAGTATTTTGGTCTTACTAAGCTAATCATTAGCTTTTGTTCTTCTTGACATGCGTGTCCTGAAACATGTATATCTTCTAACGCATTATATACTACTTCTGCACCTATTTTCATTAAATCATCTATTACTTTTGATACAGAATTTTCATTTCCCGGTATTGGGTTTGCAGATATTATTATTAAATCATTTTGTGTTATTTGAACTTTTTTATGTTCTCCTGATGCCATTCTTGTTAATGCAGACATTGTTTCTCCCTGGCTTCCTGTGGTAATAATAACTAATCTATCATCTGCATAAGATTTAATCATATCTATATCTATAAATACATTATCAGGTACTTTTATATATCCAAATTTTCTTGCTGTTTCTATCATGTTAATCATACTTCTACCACAAACAGCAATCTTTCTCTTATATTTTACTGCGGAATTTACTATTTGTTGCACCCTGTGAACATTTGATGAGAAAGTAGCAACAACTATTCTTTTTGTACAGTTTATAAATAACTTGTCTAGGACTTCACCAACTGTACTTTCAGACATAGTATATCCCTTTCTCTCTGCATTAGTACTGTCTGACATAAGTGCTAAAACACCTTTATTACCAAGTTCTGCTAATCTTCCAAAATCTATCATTTCACCATCAATTGGAGTGTAATCAATTTTAAAATCTCCTGTATGAACTACTGTTCCTACCGGTGTATGAATAGCAAGTGAACATGCATCTGGTATACTATGTGTTATCCTTATAAATTCTACTTTCATTGACCCTAGTGTTATTGTTTGTCCTGGATTTATTACTTTTAATTTTGTGCTTCTTAATAACTTATGCTCTTCTAATTTATGCTCAATAAGTCCTATTGTTAGCTTTGTTCCATATATAGGTATATTCATTTGCTTTAATAAATATGGTATTGCACCTATATGGTCTTCGTGTCCATGAGTTATTACTAGTCCTCTTATCTTTTCTTTATTTTTTTCTAAATATGATAAATCTGGTATTACTAAATCTATTCCAAGCATATCGTCTTCCGGAAATGCTAATCCGCAATCTACTAATACAATATCATTTTCATATTCAAATACTGTAATATTTTTTCCAATTTCTAATAATCCACCAAGTGGTATTATTTTTAATTTTTCTTTTTTAAATCTAACTTGCTCAAATTGTTCCTCTTTTGTTTTAACAGTTTTTTTCTTTCTTGGTCTATAATTCCTTTTTTTTGTTTTTTCTTTAACTGTATTTTTATCATTCTTTATGTCTAATTCTTCTCCCATATTTTTTCTCCTTTTCTCTCAACTTTTGTATAAAAATATTCATGCTCATAAACAACAGTGAGCTTTTTTTAATGTCAGACTATTAAATTTATTTTAAAACCCACACACGTTGTTTGACCTCTAAATTTTTGTATGAAATGTTTGCGAAATTTTGTTGACCAGGAAAAGCCTTTGATTTTTCCTAGTCATAAACAAAGCGGTCTTTGACCGCTCTTTGTTCTTGCCAATTTAAATTTGCAACTAAAGTGAGCAAATCTCAAAGGCAATAGCGATTATATAATTTTATACAATAAGAAATTTCTCTAAAGTCCCTATTATATAAAAAATTAGTTTAATATATTAAACTAATGATTCTCCGAATTCACATATAATTTTTTAATTAATTATAAATATTACTTTATTTCTTATGTACAAAATTAATTTATCTCTTAAAATTCACTGTTATTAATATATTTTATTTTTTCCGAATCATTACTATTATATACAAAAATCTCATATTTTACCTAAACACTAGGCATAAACTTCTTTAATTTTACCACTTTTATACATAATTGTCAACAATAGCTGTCTTTCAGTAACACATTTTTTTAAATTGAATAATATATAACATAACATACAAAAGAACAACAGATGTACTTATTGTTCGGGGAGGTGAATTTAATGCCAGAAAACAGAGGAGGATGCGGATGCGGATTCGGTTTTGGTGGAGACTGCTGCTGGATTATAATCCTAATACTTTTAATATGCTGCTGTTGCGGTGGAAACAACAACGGATGTTGTTAATTATATTATAAGTTAAAAATAAAGGATAGTATTTAATCTATCCTTTATTTTGATTTTCTTCTTTCTTTTTTTCTTCTATCTTCACTTACTTTAATATCGTTTTTTCTTCTTTCTTCTTTTCTTCTATCGTCAAATATTTTACCTGATTTATCTGTAACCATATTATCACCTCAAATTCTTTTGTATATTTAAAGTATATAATATTAAAAATCAGACGTCAATATTTTTTATTAATTATTTTAATACATTCCATCCATTCCTTCTGGCATTCCAGCATTTGAGTGGTTGCAATTGCAGTCCTTTTCTTTCTTTTCTGTTACAACACTTTCTGTTGTAAGTATCATAGATGCAATACTTGCTGCATTTTGTAGTGCACTACGTGTTACTTTAGTTGGATCTACTATTCCTTCTTTTTTCATGTCTACATATTCTTCTTTTGCTGCATTAAATCCAATTCCAATTTCACTTGATTTTATTTTTTCTAATATAACAGCACCTTCAAGTCCTGCATTTATTGCTATCTGTCTGATTGGTTCTTCTAATGCTCTTAAAACTATTTTTGCACCTATTTTTTCATCTTCACTTAATTTATCTATTACTTTTTCTACCTTTGAAGCAACATTTATAAGAGCTGTTCCTCCACCTGCTACTATTCCTTCTTCAACAGCAGCCTTTGTTGCAGAAAGAGCATCTTCAATTCTTAATTTCTTTTCTTTCATTTCAACTTCTGTTGCTGCACCAACTTCAATTACTGCAACTCCACCAGCAATTTTAGCTAAACGCTCTTGTAATTTCTCTTTATCAAATTCGCTTGTTGTATCTTGTAGGGCTGTTCTTATTTGTTTTACTCTTGATGCAATTTTTTCTTTATCCCCTGCTCCATCTACAATTATTGTATTTTCTTTTTGTACCTTTACTTGTTTTGCTCTACCTAATTGTTCTATTGAAGTATCTTTTAATTCCAATCCTAAATCACTAGTTATTACTTCTCCACCTGTAAGAATTGCTATATCCTCTAGCATTTCTTTTCTTCTATCTCCAAATCCTGGTGCTTTTACTGCAACTACATTCAAAACTCCTCTTAATTTATTTAATACAAGTGTTGATAATGCTTCACTTTCTATATCATCAGCAATTATAACTAGTTTTCCAGATTGTTGCATTAATCCTTCTAATAATGGTAATATTTCTTGAATATTACTAATTTTTTTATCTGTTATTAATATATATGGATTTTCCATTGTAGTTTCCATTTTATCTGTATCTGTTACAAAATATGGAGATATATATCCTTTATCAAACTGCATTCCTTCAACAACATTAAGTCCTGTTAGTGCAGTCTTTGATTCTTCTATTGTTATAACTCCATCTTTTGATACCTTTTCCATTGCATCTGCTATCAATTTTCCTATTTCTTGATTGTTTGCAGAAATACTAGCAACTCTTGCAATATCCTCTTTACCTTCTATTTCAGAACTAATTTCCTTTAATCCCTCTACTGCTGCCTCTACAGCTTTATCGATTCCTCTTTTTATAGCCATTGGATCTCCACCTGCTGCTACATTTTTTACTCCTTCTTTTATTATACTTTGTGCTAAAACTGTTGCTGTTGTTGTTCCATCACCAGCTATATCGTTTGTTTTAATTGCAACCTCTTTTACAAGTCTTGCACCTACATTTTCATAAGGATCATCTAGTTCTATTTCTTTTGCTATTGTAACACCATCATTTGTGATTAATGGAGCTCCAAAACTTTTATCTAATACAACATTTCTTCCCTTAGGTCCAAGTGTTGCTTTAACTGTATCTGCCAATATATTTACGCCATTTAACATTTTTTTTCTAGCTTCTTCACCAAATTTAATCTCTTTTGACATATAAATCGTCTCCTTTATTAATTTATTAATACAAATTGTTTTAATCGTAGAATTATTCTACCACTGCAAGAACATCCTCTTGCTTTACTATTGTATATTCTGTACCTTCGTATTTTACCTCTGTTCCAGAATATTTATTTATAATAACTTTGTCACCTTCTTTTATATACATTTTTACCTCTTCTGTTCCTGGTCCAACTGCTACTACTTTAGCAATTTGTGGTTTTTCTTGTGATCCACTTGATAGTATAATTCCACTTTTTGTTGTCTCTTCACTTTCTAACATTTTAATTAGTACCCTATCTGCTAATGGTCTTATCATAATCACATTCCTCCCTTAAATTTTATAATTTGTTATTTTCAAATTATTAGCAGTCGCTTTGTCCGACTGCTAATAATTTATACCCTTTGTATAAAAAAGTCAATAGGTTTTATTAATTTTATTCATATTTTTTGAGATTATGAATTTTATAATGCAATAAGTACCCCGGAATCTCTAGACTCGTTCCCTATACCTTGCTATTTCAAACAAGTGAGATTATAGTGCAAGCATCAATATTTTATGTATATAAAATCACATAATATTTCTAATATAGTATTTTATCTTTTATTTTGAATATACTATTGTTATAGTATTGACATTGATTTTTTTTGATGTTATACTAATTTTAGTAGAAGCATTATTACTAATGTTGAAATATTGTATTTCTTCATTTAAGGTAGATGCTTCTTTTTAATATATCTTTTTAAAATTATTTACTGTTAAATACTTCTCTAAATTGTTTCTGCCATATATACTTTTTATTTGATTTTCCTCAATATATTTATTTTTATAAACTCCTTTTCCATTGATTAAAAAAGGTATAATTATTTGTTTATTATTTAAATCTTTAAAATTAGTAACTATTATATAATTATTATTATCCTTTTTATATATAGCTTTAGGCTTATCTAAATTATTTATTATTCTGTAAAATAATTCTTTTCCTAATCCGTGATAATTAATATTTTTTGTAGGTAAATTTATTTTCTTTGCTTCTTTTAACCCATATATTCTAGATTTAATATGTCGCTGTGTTATTAATATTGGTAAATTTTTTATATTATCTATTAGTAATATTTTTGGGGTATTTTCTCTAACTTTAACTTGTTCACTCTTTGGGTATTTATTGTTTAAAACTCTTTCTATATTTAAATAAAATTCTAATTTTTTCATTCTATGAGATTTGTATATCATATTAAAAACTCCTATAAAAAAAGGACAAAGAATTTAACTTTGCCCCCTATTTAATTTATATATTTATATTATATTATTGTTTGTTATTTTGTCAATATAAATTGTAATTTTTTTACATTTTTATTTTGCTTCTATATTTTCTTCCCCCACTATTTCCTTAAAAGCATTAAGTACTTGTTCATTAAAATATATTGCGCCACATGGCTTTAATGTACCATTATCATTTACCTGTATAGCAATGTTGTTTCTATCTCCTGTAAAGAATTTTATCGCACCTCTTAATTTATCTTTTTGTATTTCAGAAATGTTTGTTATATTTAATGTTAAAATTTTTGGTTTTTGTATTGTAGTTTGCGTGTTACCCGAAGGTGTAACCCATACATTTTCATTAAATTCTGTTATGCTGTTTGCAACTATCTTTACTGGTTCGTCCTCTCTAATACTTAATCTTCCATCTACCAATACAATATTTTCTTCTAATAATATATTTTGTGATTTACTATAACAGCTATCAAAAACGATAATTTCTGTACTTCCATATAAATCCTCTACTGTCATAAATGCCATTAAAGTGTTCCTTTTTGTATATTTCTTTTTTATAGATGTTATAATTCCTACATACTTTACCTGTTTTCCATCTTCATTTAAATCATTTTGCTCACTCATTTGTAACATTTGAATAGTATTTATTGTAGCAACTTTTTGAATTTTTTCTTTTATTTTTTCCAATGGATGTCCTGATATATATATTCCAAGCATTTCTTTTTCCATTGATAATAGCTCTTTTTCATCAAATTCTTTTAATGTAGTAAAACTATATTTCATATTTTCAATTTTTTCGTCTTCTGTTTGACCTAAATCAAACATTGTAACTTGACCTTGCATTGTTTTTCTTGAAGTATCATTTATTGTATCTATTATTCCTTCAAATGAAGCAAGAAGAGTACTTCTTGTTTGTTCAAATTCATCAAATGCCCCTGCTTTTATCAAACTTTCTATACATTTTTTATTAACTGATTCTGCTGACATCCTTTCACAAAAATCTGTAAAGCTTTTAAATTTACCATTTTTTTCTCTTTCATTTACAATGCAGTCAACTACAGCATTTCCTACATTTTTTACACTTCCGAAGTCCAAATCTTATTTTATTCCCATTTACAGTAAATTTAGTATAACTTCTATTTATATCTGGTTTTAATATTTCTATATTTAATCTTTTACATTCATCTATATATTCTGGTACTTTATCTAAATTTCCTAAAAAACTATTTAATGTTGCAGCCATAAATTCTGGTGCATAATATGTTTTTAAATA
>CANPYN010000059.1 GCA_947588635.1 uncultured Clostridia bacterium | reverse complement strand
AATGAATTAAGTACACTTTTTGAAAAATCTAAAAATGATCCTCTTCATTTAATTATTTTACTTACAGCTTTTTATGGATTAAGAAGAAGTGAAGTTTTAGGTTTAAAATGGTCTGCTATTGATTTTGTAAATAAAACTATAACTATTAAACATACTATTGTAGAAGTTAAAATTAATGGAAAAAATAAAATTTTAGGAAAAGATAGAACTAAAACGAAATCTAGCCATAGAGCTTTGCCTTTAACAGATGAAATTATTATAGCATTAGAAAATGCAAAGAAACAACAAAAGTATTATAAAAGGAAATTAAAGAAAAATTATAATACAAAATATACCTATGAAAGCTATTCAAGAATGGCTTGGTCATTCTGATTTTTCTACTACTGCTAATATATATGCTCATTTAGATATAAATTCTAAATTACTATCTGCTGAGGCTATATCTTCTGCTTTTACTTTTAAGAATTAAAAAGTCTAGCTTAGCAATTTTCTAAACTAGATTTAATATATTTATAATTTTTTAAAATTTTTATTATATTTAATTAAAATTCTACTTTGGTTAGATTTTAGTTAGATATTAAAAATAATTTTTCTAATATTTAAACCATCTATCCTTACAGTAGAAATAATTTCAAAGCTATTTAAGGTTAAGCACCGTCACACACTCAATGTGGCTCGAATACGGAAACATATCACATATTGATATACGCTTTAATTCATATTTTTCTTCTAATAATTTTAAATCTCTCGCAAGTGTTGCAGGATTACAACTTATATAAACTATTCGATTTGATTTTATTTTTAATAAAGTTTCTATTGCAACTCTATCACAACCTTTTCGAGGGGGATCCACAAAAATTACATCTGGTACTATATTTCTTTTTGATATAAAATCTGGCAATTCATTTTCCACATTTCCTACAAAAAATTCTGCATTTTCTATTCCATTTAACTTAGCATTTTCTTTTGCATCTTCTACCGCATCTGGTATAGTTTCTATTCCATATAATTTTTCTACTTTATCTGAAGCAAAAATTCCTATTGTTCCTATTCCACAATACAAATCAAAAATCGTCTCTTTGCCTGTTAATTCCGCATATTCAACGGCTTTTTTATACAATTTTTCTGTTTGAATAGGATTTACTTGATAAAATGACATTGGTGATATTTTAAATTTTTTATCTCCCAAATAATCATATATATATCCATTTCCATAAATAACTTTATTTTCTTTTCCAAATATAACATTTGTATTTTTATTATTTAAATTTTTTACTATTGTTTTTATTTCAGAATGTTTTTTAGTTATTTCCTCTATTAACATATTTTCATTAGGAATATCAGATTCATTAACTACTAAAGTAACCATTATTTCATTAGTTTTTATACCTATTCTAATTACTATATGCCTTAAAATCCCAGTTAAATTTTTTTCGTCATATCCAGAAATATTATGTTTTTTTACAAATTCAAAAATATCTTTAGCAATTTGCTGGCATTTCTTATTTTGAATTAAACAATCTTTTACTTCAATAATTCTATGTGATCTTTCTCCAAAAACTCCCATACAAGTTGTTCCATCTTCCTTAATTCCAACAGGAAATACCAACTTATTTCTATAATATTTTGGATTATCCATACCGTATTACTTCTTCAATATTAATATCTCTTTTCAAAGCCTTTTTTAATGTAGTTTGAACAGAATTTTTTTTCATTTCCAAAGTTTTAAGATAATCAATATGCCTTAAATTGCAACCTCCACATTTTTCATAAGTTTCACAATCATAATCAACTCTATAATTAGATTTCTCATATATTTCCATTAATTTTCCATAACAAATTAATTTAGATACTTTTAAAATTTTTATTCTTACTTTTTCACCTTTTATACAATTTGGAATAAATATCACTTTATCGTCAATTTTTGCAATTCCTTCACCTTCATATCCATTATCTATGATATCTACTATATATTCCCCATTTTTTTCTATCAATATTAAGACTCTCCTTACTAAAAATATTTTAATATAACTACTTTAACAACATACTAAATTTAATCTTTTCTCATTAATACATTAACATAAATATTTTATCATAATTTTTCTAAATCAACAATACTTAAATCAAACATATTTTCCTATTTTACCCCAAAGCAAAAGGCCAACTCTTTCAAGTTGACCTTTCTTCTCACCTAAAATAATAGTGAGTGAGATGTCCCGCTCCGCTTATTGCTTCACATAAAACGGGGCTCTGCAGTGGTACGTTTGAGCCTTTTTCATTACAGCCTCAATTGCCTCTGCAAAATCCATATACTTTTTTCCTTTATCCCATTCTCCAGCGGAAAAATTGGAAATGAGGTTTAATCCAACAGTTCTTTCTTCCACATCAATGCTCATTATTCTCCACACATTGATGAGAAAATCACCATGACTGTGTTCTGCATCAATCACAACATCTCCAAGTTCTACTGGAATTAATGCGTGATTTCCACAAGAAAGACTACCGGACCTACGTATATAAATTGGTTTTTTCCGCTGTCCTTCTGGACCGCAGATTACTGTTGCTCGACCTGTATTAGTAAAACCACCACCACGTTCCCACATACAGGCAAGTCCGTTTTTGCTAAGTTCCATCTCCCAAATTTCTTTTAAACGCATACATCGTCCTCCTTAAAATGTTTTTTTCGCGAATTTGCGGGACTATATGTCATGCAATTACGCAATAACAATTAAATTATAACATCATTTATGTAAACTGTCAATTCAATTTGCTCATCTACAATCGAGTAGAATCTCACAATAAAAGAAAGAAGGTCTATATTAAATATAACCTTCCTCTAAAAATTTTACTAATTATTTGAACTTGAATTTGAGTTTGAATTATTATTATTTTTTGAGTTGTTGTTGTTCTTTGAATTATTATTATTGCTGTTATTCTTCTTTTCTTTTGACATCTGACAGCACCTCCTTTTTAATTCATAAATAGTATTTACCAATAATCTTCCTATTATTCATTTACTAATAATTTTTTAAAATATATTTTCAAAAACAAGTTTTAACACTTGCATAGTTGAAGTGGCTTTTGATTTAATTCATTTAGCTTCTCTTTTTAATAAAGCATAATAATAGAAAAACCTGCTTCAATACACATTTGCATTGAAACAGGTTTTTTTGTAAAATACAGGAACAACTCTTTAAAAATAGCATTGGCAGAAGAAAGTACACTATTTGTTTTTACCATCCCATTGAAACTTATGTGCACCTATCACTGCTCCTATTATGATAACTATTAGGAACAGCATGTTGGAGAAACCTTGAGTCCATTTTAGTAATGCAACCATTATTAAGATGTAGGTTGCAAACTCTTGGAAATTTTTGTCTCTCCAATTTATTTTTTCAAGTTCTTCTACAAACATATAAGCAATACCTATCCATAAAATTATGGATATCAGTATTCCTAACAATCCTCGTTCCATGCCCAATATCAAAAGAAAAACTATATACCGCTTTCCTTTCAATAATTCGCTCCAGAACGAGCAAACTACTTGTGTCTTGAAGGAAACTTGAAAATGTTCCTTTATTTTCTGGAAAATTATAAAACCAATTACCAGAACCATCAAAGAAATCATCAAGTTTTTAATAAATTCTCTGCCTCCTTCAAACACAGAGCTTCCGCTCAACACTATCATACAAAAAATCACTTGCAGCCTCTGTTTGTAGGACAAGCCTACCTTTCCAAAGATGCTATTTGGATAAAGCATTTGATAAAACCACAATGCTAATACCCAAACCAACATCGACTCTAAAGCCGAATATGTTGTCAATAAGATCCATGTTGCCAAGTTCTCCATAATTTTACCCTCTCGTTCTTACTTAGAACGGCCTTTCTATTATTCTCGCGCTCCCGCACGGATACTTATATTATAGCATGTATTTGGCCTATTTTCAAATTTCTATTATTTTTCTGAACTCACTATATGTGTCAAAATAAATATTAATTTTACACTTACTAACTCACTTAAATTTTTAATATTATTTTTCCAAAATTTTCTTTAAAAATCTACCAGTATGTGATTTTTCATTTTTACAAATTTGCTCTGGAGTTCCAGTTGCAATTATTTCTCCCCCTCTTTCTCCTCCTTCTGGACCTAAATCTATTATATGATCTGCAGTTTTTATTAAATCTAAATTATGTTCTATAACAATTATAGTATTTCCAGTATCTACAAGTCTTTGTAAAATATCTATTAATCTACTAACATCATCAATATGTAAACCAGTAGTTGGTTCATCTAATATGTATAACGTTTTTCCAGTCGCTCTTTTTGATAATTCTGTTGCAAGTTTTACTCTTTGAGCTTCTCCTCCTGATAATGTTGTTGAAGGTTGTCCAAGTTTTATGTATCCTAAACCTACATCTAACAATGTTTGCATTTTATTTTTTATTCTTGGTATATTACTAAAGAAATCTAATGCCTCTTCAACTGTCATATCTAATACGTCTGCAATTGATTTTCCTTTATATTTAACTTCTAAAGTTTCCCTATTATATCTTTTTCCATTGCAAACTTCACAAGGTACATAAATATCTGGAAGAAAATTCATTTCAATTTTAAGCATACCATCACCTTGACATGCTTCACATCTTCCGCCTTCAACATTAAAACTAAATCTTCCTTTTTGATATCCCCTCATTTTAGCCTCATTTGTTTCGGCATAAATATCTCTAATAATATCAAAAACCCCTGTATATGTAACAGGATTAGAACGTGGAGTTCTACCAATTGGTGATTGATCAATATTTATAATTTTATCTATATTTTCAACTCCAATAATTTTATCACATTTTCCTGGTTTCTCATTAGAATGATTTATTTGTTTTGCTAAATATTTATACAAAATTTCATTTACTAATGTTGATTTACCTGAACCAGAAACACCTGTAACACAGTTAAATACTCCAAGTGGAAATTTTACATTAATATTCTTTAAATTATTTTGAACTGCACCTTTAACTTCTATGCTCATTCCTTTAGATTTACGTCTAGTTTTAGGTATTGCAATTCTCTTTCTACCACTCAAATACTTACCAGTTATAGAATTTTCAACATTTTTTACCTCTTCTGCAGTTCCTTGAGCCATTATATTTCCCCCATGTACACCAGCACCAGGTCCTATATCTATTAACTGATCTGCTGCATACATTGTGTCTTCATCATGTTCAACTACAATTACAGTATTTCCTGCATCTCTAAGTTTTTTCAAAGTTTCTATTAATTTTTCATTATCTCTTTGATGTAAACCTATACTTGGCTCATCTAATATATACATAACACCTGAAAGTCCTGAACCTATTTGAGTTGCAAGTCTAATTCTTTGTGCCTCTCCTCCTGATAAAGTTCCAGCTGATCTTGAAAGAGTTAAATAATCTAAACCAACATCTATTAAAAATTGCAATCTTTTATCTAATTCTTTAAAAATTAAATCTGCAATCATTCTTTCTGTTCTTCCAAGTTCAAGATTTTCTAAATACTCTTTTATCCTTCTAATTGGCATATCTGTAAGCTCATTTATGTTTTTATCTCCAACTTTTACCGCTAAAACCTCTTTTTTCAATCTTGCACCATTACAAGCCAAACATGGACTATTACTCATATACATTTCATAAAAATCTCTCATTCCTTGAGATTTAGTTTCTCTATATCTTCTATCTAATGTAGGAAGAACTCCTTCAAAAGGCTGTGTAAAATTTCTAACCCCTGCACTTGAAACATATTCAAAATTTATTTCTTCTTTACCTGTACCATATAATATTTTTTCCAAAAATTCTCGTGGTAATTTTTTTATAGGCTTTTTTATATCAACACCATAATGCTTACCAATACTTTCAAAATACATTTTAGCCATAGTATCGCCACGTTTCATAGTACTAGCACCAAAAGCTTTTACACCATCATATAATGTTTTATTTTTATCTGGAATAATTAAATCTTCGTCCATTTTCATTAAATATCCAATACCAGTACATTCTGGGCAAGCTCCAAATGGATTATTAAATGAAAACATTCTAGGAGACAATTCTTCAAATCCAATTCCACAATCAGGACAGGCATAATTTGTACTAAATAATTTTTCTTCTTTTTTAGGAAGATTAATTTTCACTAAATTATTTGCATGTTTTAAAGCTGTTTCAATTGATTCCGCCAATCTATTTCTAACATCTTCTTTTACAACTAATCTATCAACAATTATATCTATATTGTGTTTTTTATTTTTATCTAATGTTATCTCTTCATCAAGTTCATGTAATTCTCCATCTATTATGGCTCTAACAAAACCTTCTTTTTGCATAGCTTCCAATAATTTTACATGTTCACCTTTTTGACCTCTTATAATAGGTGCTAAAACTTGAATTTTAGTTCCTTCTTCAAAATTTAAAACATGATCTACAATTTGATCTATCGTCTGTTTTTCAATTTTTCTTCCACAATTTGGACAATATGGCACACCAATTCTTGCATATAATAAACGAATATAATCATAAATTTCTGTAACTGTTCCAACTGTTGAACGTGGATTTCTTGAAGTTGTTTTTTGATCAATTGAAATAGCTGGAGAAAGACCTTCTATACTATCTACATCAGGCTTTTCCATTAAACCTAAAAACTGTCTTGCATAAGATGACAAACTTTCAACATATCTTCTTTGGCCTTCTGCATATAAAGTATCAAATGCAAGAGATGACTTACCTGAACCTGAAAGTCCTGTAATAACAACTAACTTGTCCTTTGGAATTTCAATATTAATATTTTTTAAATTGTGCTCTCGAGCCCCCTTTATGATAATATTATTATTCATATTAAAAACAATTCCTTTCTCATTTTGCTTAAAAATATTATTTTATATTTGATTTTCTTTTTGAATTTTTTCAATAAATTCTTCAAGCTTCATTTGTCCTATATCGCCTTCTTTTCTAGCTCTTACACCAACTGCTCCTGCTTCTTTTTCTTTATCGCCTAAAATTAACATATATGGTATTTTTTGAAGTTGAGCTTCACGAATTTTATATCCAATTTTCTCTTCTCTTTCATCAATTTCCACTCTTAATCCAGCTTCTTCTAAAGCTTTTTGAACACTTTCAGCATATTCTTTTTGACTATCAGAAATTGGCATAACTTTAACTTGTACTGGTGAAAGCCAAACAGGAAAAGCACCTGCAAAATGTTCTGTAATAATTCCTATAAATCTTTCAAATGAACCAAATAAAGCTCTATGAATTAATATTGGTGTTTTCTTTTCTCCATTACTATCTATATAAGAAAGATTAAATCTAAGTGGTAATTGGAAATCTACTTGAACTGTACCCATTTGCCATTCTCTGCCTAAACAATCCTTCATTTTTATATCTATTTTTGGACCATAAAAAGCACCATCACCTTCATTAATTCTATATTCTCCTTTTCCACATAAATCGTCTAAAACCTCTCTTAAATTTGCCTCTGCTTTATTCCATAATTCTATATCACCCATAAAATCATCTGGTCTTGTAGATAAAGTTAATTCAAAATCTAATCCAAAAAGTCCATACAAATATTTAGCTATTCCAATAATATCCTTTATTTCTGTTCCTATTTGATCTTCAGTAATAAAATTGTGTGCATCATCTTGACGAAACATTCTAACTCTAAATAAACCATTCAATTGACCTGATTTTTCATTTCTATGTATAACATCTATATCATTAAATCTTAATGGTAAATCTTTATAACTTCTTAATTTTGAAGCATATATTTTTATAGCATTTGGACAATTCATAGGTTTTAAAGCTTGCTCTTTTCCATCAGAATCTGTTAAAACAAACATATCCTCTTTATAATGATCCCAATGACCTGAAATTTTCCACAATTCACTACTATTTAATTGTGGACCAGAAAATTCTTGGTAACCTCTCTTTTCATGCTCTTTTCTCCAAAGATCTATTAAAATATTCATCATTTTAAAACCTTTAGGCATCCAATATGCCATTCCTGGTGCAGTTTCATCAAAGAAAAATAAATCTAATTCTTTACCTAATTTTCTATGATCTCTTTTTTTAGCTTCTTCCAACATATTTAAATATTCATCAAGTTCGCTTTGTTTTGGAAAAGAAATACCATAAATTCTTTGTAGCATTTTATTTTTCTCGTCACCTCTCCAATAAGCACCTGAAGAATTTAACAATTTTACAGCTTTTACGCACCCAGTTGAAGGTAAATGTGGACCTCTGCAAAGATCTGTAAAATCTCCTTGTTTATAAAATGAAATTACCTCCCCTTCTGGTAAATCTTTAATAAGTTCTACTTTATAAGGTTCATCTTTCATTAACTTTATTGCTTCATCTCTTGGAAGTTCAAATCTTTCAATTTTTAAATCTTCTTTAATAACCTTTTTTATCTCTTCCTCAATCGCTCTCAAATCCTCTTCTGAAAAAGGTTTTTCCACATCAAAATCATAATAAAATCCTTTTTCTATTGAAGGTCCTATAGCAAGTTTTGCTTTAGGAAATAATCTTTTTACTGCTTGTGCCATAATATGTGAAGTAGTATGCCAATACATACTTTCCTCCACTTCTGCAGTTTTTCCTCCACCTAACTTAATTTTAAACATAATACAAATACCTCCTAAAATTTTAAATCAATATTATAAAAAAATCTCCCTTGAAGATTTTTTCTTCAAAGGAGTGTTATTTACACGGTTCCATCCTTAATTTCACTTAATTAACAGATTTATAACGTAATCCAAACGCTATTCTTTCAAATAGAAACTCA
>CANPYN010000058.1 GCA_947588635.1 uncultured Clostridia bacterium | reverse complement strand
AAAAAATTATGTTAAATTAAAAACATAGTTAATAGCAAGAAAAATTACATTTGTATATACAAATCTCGTAATCTATTGCTATAACTGACTTTGAAACGGATAATAAGGTGCTTTTGCATAAGATGTTTTTCGCATACGTCCCTTGCTAAGGAACCAAATAAAAATCGCTATATCAATCAATATAGTGATTTTTAATTTACCATTTTTGTATTAATTATTTTAATTTTTTTAACACTTTTAGTGTGTCAAAAAGTGTGTCAAAATTATGCTAAAAAAATTGAATTAAAATCGAACAAAGAAACAAAAATTTTAATAAATATGATTTTACATGGACAAATTTATAATTTTATGATATAGTTAAAAAAATAATTTAGAAAGGAAGAAATAAATAATGAGTTTAGTATTAAAAAATGTATCAAAAAAGTTTGGCTCAAAGGTAGCTGTAAATGATATTTCTTTAACACTAGATAAACCAGGAGTATATGGCTTACTAGGAACAAACGGTGCAGGAAAAACAACAACAATTAGAATGTTATTGGGAATAATTAAAAAAGACAAAGGAGAAATTACTTGGAATGGAAAAGAGGTTGATAGAAGATATGTTAATTTTGGATATTTACCTGAAGAAAGAGGTGTATATCCTAAAACAGTAATAATGAACCAATTATTGTATTTTGCTGAGTTAAAAGGTATGAAAAAAGCAGAAGCTGAAAAATCAATAAATCATTGGGCTAAAGTATTAAAAGTAGAAGAATATTTAAATATGAATCCAGAAAAATTGTCAAAAGGTAATCAACAAAAAATTCAGTTTATGACTGCAATAATTCATGATCCAGAATTAATAGTATTAGATGAGCCTTTTAGCGGATTAGATCCAGTTAATACTGAATTAGTAAAAAATGTAATAATAGATTTAGTAAAACATAAAAAATACATAATAATGTCAGCTCATCAAATGTCAACTATTGAGGAATTTTGTAGTGAAATATTGATTATGAACAGAGGTAAGGCAGTTATACAAGGTAATTTAAAAGAAATAAAAGATTCTTATGATGCAAATAGAGTTGAAATAGATGTAAACAAGGATATAACAAATATAATAAATGATTTAGGATTAGAAATTGAAATAGAAAAAAATAATCAATATAAAATTAAAATAGATAATGAAAAAGTAGCACACAAGCTTTTAAATAGAGTAATAGAAGAGAAAATTGAAGTAAATAAATTTGAAATACAAAAACCAACATTAAATGATATATTTATAGAAAAGGTAGGTGCATAAAATGAGAGATATAATTACAGTAGCAAAATTTACAATGAAAGAAATGCTAAAAAGGAAGTCTTTTATAATATCAACAATTATACTGATGATATTAATTGTTATAGGTTTTAATGTGCCTAATATAATTAAAATATTTTCTGGAGATAATTCAGTAGTACAAGGAAGCAAAATATTGGTATTGGATAATGAAAATGTTTTTGAAGGTAAATTAAGTGAGTTAAATAAAGATGAAATTGGATGTGAGCTAGAGGTAACTTCAAGTTCCATTGATGAATTAAAGGAAAAAATAAACAATGATGAAATAGAAGCTTGCATAGTAGTAGAAAGACATGACAACAATGTGATGTTTAGATATATAGTAAATGATACAATGGGCCTAATGCCAGATAGTTTGCGTGATGCATTAGAAAAACTATATACTAATACTCAAATTTCAAAATTAGGATTAAGTCAACAAGAAATAGAACGAATAACACCACAATTTGATGTAAATGTAGAACAATCAGAGGATGTAAAAGGAAATGCAATTGTAATAACAATATTATCAATAATATTGTTCTATGCAATATATTTCTGTGCTTTCCAAGTTTCAAACTCAATAACAACAGAGAAAACATCAAAAATAATGGAAACATTAGTAACATCAACGAGCCCAAGAACTATAGTAATAGGAAAAACAATAGGTATAGGGTTAGTAGGATTGATACAGATATTTTTATTTGTGATAACTGCAGTAATAAGTGCAAAATTATTCTTAGATTCACAACTTATAGGTATATTATTAAGTTCATCACAAGTGACACCTTTAACAGCAATTCTTATGTTGATATACTTTATTTTGGGTTACTATATGTTTTCTTTAATATATGCATTAACAGGTTCAACAGTAAGCAAACCAGAAGATGTTCAATCTGCAAATACACCAGTTACTATAATAGGGATAGTTGGTTTGTATATGTCTCAAGCTATAATTTCAAAACCTGTTGGTAGTTTTACTACTTTCGTATGTTATTGTCCAATATCTTCACCATTTGCAATGCCATTTAGAGTTATGATGGGATTAGCAAGTATACAAGAAGTTATTATATCGATTGCTATCTTACTTGTTACAATTATACTTATAGCACATATTGCAATAAGAATATATTCTAATGCAATATTGAATTATGGTACAAAATTGAGTGTGAAAGATATTGTAAATATGTATAAAACAAAATAAATTAATTGAATATTAATATCTAATTATATTAAAAAATCGACTGTAAAAAGTCGATTTTTTATGGTATGACTTAATATTTATTATATAAAGATGTAGTAAAACCTACGAATTATAATTAATTAAAACATTTTTTTATAATTTTATGACAAATAACATTCAGTATGGTATAATGCAAAAGAAAGATAGATAAAAAAATATAGAGAAACAAATGAAGTTAATATATAATGAAGTAGTAATAGTGCTAATAAGGGGTGAAGTACTATGGATATACTAATAACGGCCATAAAAATGATAGGCGGATTAATTTTGCTAATATATGGAATGAGTATATTGAGTACAAATTTAAAAAAAATTGCAGGAGAAAAGTTAAAACTAATACTAAAGAAGGCGACAGATAACGTTTTTAAAGGTGTAATTACAGGAATTGTAATTACAGTTGCAGTGCAAAGTTCAGCAGTAGTAACAGTTATGGTAGTAGGATTTGTAAATGCAGAAATTTTAAAATTGAGAAATGCTATACCAATAATAATGGGAGCAAATATTGGAACAACAGTAACGGCTCAGATATTAAGGTTAGCAAGTATAGAAGGCAATAGCATATTTGCACTATTGAATCCTACTGTGTTGGCACCAATATTTATAATCATTGGATTTATCTTATTAGAATTTAAGAAAAAGAAAAAGATGAAGGATGTAGGACAATTATTAATAGGAGTTGGATTAATATTTACAGGACTTATGACAATGATAGATATGGCAAGTGGATTTAGTAAAGTACCAATATTATCAGAAATTTTAAGTAAACTATCAAATCCTATACTTGGACTTTTAGCAGGAGCAATTGTAACAGCAATAGTACAGAGCTCTGCGGCAACAGTTGGTATATTACAAGCAATATCTCAAACAGGTATTATTACATATGCAAGTACTATACCAATAATACTTGGACAGAATATAGGTACATGTTTTACATCGGTATTATCTAGTATAGGTGCTTCTAAAAATGCTAAAAGAGTAGCAACCATACATTTACTTTTTAATCTAATCGGTTCGATAATATTTATGATAGCAATATATTCGTATCAGTCATTAGTAGGATTCAGTTTTTGGAACGAACCAATAGATATGGGAGGAATTGCAAATTTCCATTTGATTTTCAATATCACATCTACAATTTTACTTCTTCCTTGTATAGGATTACTTGAGAAATTAGCTACTCTTGCAGTAAGGGATAAAAAGAAAACAGATGAAGATGAAGATGATACCAGTGAGTATTTAACTATATTAAATGTATTAGATGAGAGAATAACAAATATTCCAAGTATGGCGATTTCAAACGTTTTGAAAGTTATATCAAAAATGGCAGAATTGGCTAAGAAAAACTTTAAAAAATCTATGAATTTATTAGATAAATTTGATGCAAAAAAATTAGTACATATACAGGAAAGAGAAGATGCTATTGATAAAATGGATGTAACGATTGCAAATTTTTTAGTTAAAATAGGAAATTTGGAACTTACAGAACAGGAAAATAAATCAGTTACAACATTACTTAAAATTGAATCTGAATTTGAAAAAATAGGAGATTATACATATAAATTATCTAAACTAATTGAGAACATAAATGAGAACGATATTAAATTTTCAAAAAATGCAAATAAAGAATTGAATATAATATATAAAATTACAGAAGATGTTTTAACTAGAACAATAGAAACTATGCAAAATGGTAATTTGGACAATGTAATTGAAGTGCAAGCATTAAAAGAAATTTTGGAAATGTATAGAGAGAAATTTAGAAAACAGCATATTGAAAGATTAAAGAAGTCAAAATGCTCAGTTGATGCAGGAATATCATACATTGAAATGTTATCAACATATGAAAAAATTGTAGATCATTGTGTTAATATTACTATAGAAGCAATCAATTATACAGAAGATGAAAAATATGTTACAAAACATGAGTATTTAAATATTTTATATGCGGAAGAAGGAGAAACACTAAAGGCAAAGTTTAATGAATCTATTCATAAATATGAGGCGCTATTAGATAATAAGGAAGAATCTTTATCCTATAACAATTGAGGTGTGCAAATGTATAAGTTATTAAATAAAATAAATAGTCCGAAGGATTTAAAAGAATTAAACATATTGGAAAAGCAAGAATTGGCAAAAGAAATTAGAGAATATTTATTGGAGATAGTTTCAGTAAATGGTGGACATTTAGCATCTAATTTAGGTGTAGTTGAGTTAACAATTGCTTTACATAGTGTATTTAATGCTCCAGAAGATAAGATAGTGTGGGATGTAGGTCATCAATCATATGTTCATAAGATATTAACTGGAAGAAGAGAAGAACTAAAAACCCTAAGAAAATTGGGGGGGATTTCTGGATTTCCAAAAACTTCTGAATCGGAATATGATAGTTTTGATACTGGACATAGTAGTACATCTATATCAGTTGCACTAGGTATGGCAAGAGCAAGAGACTTATTAAATAAGAAAAATAGGATAATTGCGGTAATAGGAGATGGATCGCTTACTGGTGGGATGGCAATAGAAGCATTAAATGATGCTGGAAGCAGTAAGACAAATATTACTGTAATATTAAATGATAATGAAATGAGCATATCTAAAAATGTAGGTGGAATTCCAGCTTTACTTACAAAAATTAGAACCAAGAAAGCATATACAAGATCTAATAACTGTATAAAAAGATTTTTTAATAAAGTTCCAATTATAGGTAAACCTATTGTAAACTTTGCACATATAATCAAAAGAAGTATAAAGCAAGCAGTTATTCCTAATATGTATTTTGAGGATATAGGATTTACATATTTAGGACCAGTAGATGGACATAATATACAAGAACTTGAAAATATATTATATAAAAGTCAAAACATAGAAGGACCTATTGTTATTCATGTTATTACAAAAAAAGGAAAAGGATATGATATAGCAGAAAAGAATCCAGATAAATTTCATGGTGTATCAAGTTTTGATATAAAAACAGGTGAAATAAAAAATAAAAAGAATAAGGATTATTCTAAGGAATTTGGAGATAAGTTGGTAAAACTTGCTTCAAAAAATAAAAAAATAGTAGCAGTAACTGCAGCAATGAAGGATGGAACAGGATTAAATGAATTTGCAGATAAATTTCCAAAAAGGTTTTTTGATGTAGGAATAGCAGAACAACATGCAACTCGGATTAATTGCGGGAATGGCAGCATCAGGATTAAAACCTGTTTTTGCTGTATATTCTTCATTTTTACAAAGAGGATATGATCAATTAATACACGACATTGCGATTCAAAATTTACCAGTAACGATTTGTATTGATAGAGCAGGAGTTGTTGGAAACGATGGAGAAACACACCAAGGATTATTTGATTTAGCGTTTTTATCACAGATTCCAAATTTTGTTATTATGGCCCCAAAAAATTTTAAGGAATTAGATAAAATGTTAGAATTTGCAATCAATCTTAATAAACCAGTTGCTATAAGATACCCAAGAGGTGGAGAAGGAAATATAAAATTTGATAAATGTGATGATATAAATCTTGGAAAAGCAGAGATAATAAAAGAGGGAAAAGATTTAAGTATTATCGCTATTGGAAAAATGGTAGAGACAGCTGTAGAGGTAGCACAAATATTAGAAAAAGAAAACAAAAATGTAGAAGTAATAAATGCAAGATTTTTAAAACCATTAGACAAGCAAACAATTTTAAAAACAGCTAAAAAGACTAAAAAAATAATAACAATTGAAGATGGGATATTAAAAGGAGGATTGGGAACAGCAGTAATAGAAGCAATAAATAATAGTGATATAAGAGACGTGAAAGTAAAAACATTTGGA
Organism: uncultured Clostridia bacterium; assembly: GCA_947588635.1. Lineage (GTDB taxonomy): Bacteria > Bacillota > Clostridia > TANB77 > CAG-508 > CAG-452. The sequence continues at coordinate 2,496 of CANPYN010000058.1, read as the reverse complement.
TATGATGATTGTTTCGTAAAACATGGAATGGTTAAAGAAATAGAAAAAAAATATAAGTTAGATGCTGAAAGCATTGCAAAGAATATATAAATAGTGGAAAAAACAAAATTTTACAAAATTCCTATAATGTGCTATAATAAATATATAATATGGTATAGGAGTTTTTTATGAAAGATATTAAACAAGAAAAAATGATAGAGGCAGTTAGATTACTTGGCAGAAACGAAAAATATATAAAACAAGCATTTAGAGATGAAATGATTAATTCATGGGAAACGACAATGATGGTAGAGCCATTAAAGTCAGTTAGAGATAAAAAAGGAAGACCACTTGCAACAACAAGATTATTACATTATGCAAATACAGCATTAATAGCAATAAAAATAACTGATGGATTATATCAAAATGATAGGGATTTTTCTAGAGGTGTAGGAGTTGTTGCACTTTTGCATGATATTGGACAGGGACCATTTGGACATAATGGAGAAGCTGCATTTAAATTTGCATCTAAACAAAATAATGGTGGGGCAAGACTTCATAACATAGAAGGAGGAATGAAAATTTGGTATAGGTTTTCAGAAAGAATAAAAGATGCAATTAATTCTGGAAAAATTATAGATGAAGCAGCCAAAGAAAGAAAAATTAGTAAAAAACAATTAAAAGAAAGAATAGATAGAGGATTAGAACCTGAACTTGTTAATAGAATATATAAAGAATCAGAAAAAAATAAAGAGATTTTAGATGAGGCAGTAAAAATTATTGTAATGGGTGCAGGAAATCATAATGGAGAAAGAGGAAAGTCACATATAAAACCAGATTTAAATAGAACGTTTGATCAATTTATGGAGACTGCAAAAAAAACATATGTAAACGTTGCAGAAGATAAAAATATGGAATCATGTAATATTGTAGATGCAATTGTTAAAATATCAGATCAAATTTCTTCAATAACATTTGATATAATTGATGGTAAAAGATCAGGAATAGAAGATGAAATATATGATGGTTGGGCAGAACCAATATCAAAGATTCTACAAATAACAGAAGAAGAAGCTAAAAATAAATTAAAAGGCAATGAAAAAGAGCTCCAAAGGATGGCAAGAGATTTACAGAATAGATTTATAGAAGATATTATAGCAAACAGTAGTAAAGATGAAATAAAAATGAGCATGTCTCATTTACTATATGGTGCTACAGATTTAAGAGGGCAAGTTATAGTAAATGGGCTTAGAACATTTAATATGACAGAGCATACAGCATATACTTCAACAGCAATAGAAGAAGTAGTTTTAAATAACACTGTTTCTGCTTTAACAGATATTTTAAGTAGCACAATTTTAGACGAAAATGGAATATTTTCACCGGAATTAAATGAGATTTTCAGAATATCAACCAATAATCCAATAAGAAAATTAAAAGAAAACAAATTAAATAGAAATTATGATGGAAATGTAATTTTAAAAGATTTCTATAAATATGTAACGAAACTTTCACCAAAAGAATATAAAATGAATAAAGATATCGTAAAAAAAATGGAAGTACAATATTATAGAAATATAATTGAGCAAACTCTTAGTAAAAGAGATAGCATTTTAGATAATACTGAAATAAGAAGTCCAAGAAAGAGTACAGGGTATTTAATAGAAGAATATATGTTATCACCTAGCTATGAAGCTATGACGCCAGATGAAAATGGTAACTACTCAGATGAAGAAGTAAAAAATATGATAGATAGAATTAATGCATTTTTAAGAGTTAATCCTATAGAGAATACAAATCACTTATCTTTATTGGTACAAAGAAGAAAATATCAAATTGGTATAGACGGTCAGGCTGAAAAAGTATCGACTAATAAAATTAGAATGAATACAGATCAGCAAATAGCAGCAAGAATTGCAATAAGCTTTTTAAATACTCTTAATGATAGAAAATTGATTGATTTAGCATATAAACTGGGAGTTCTAAATGAAGAAAGCAGAAAAGTTTTTGAAGAGCAATATATAGAATATTCAGGTAAAAGAACAGGACAAGGTGGACACAAAACAAAGGCTATGAAATACTCACAACAAGATTATTTAAATGGATCAGGATCATGTCATGAAGAAAGAATTGATGATGACGGACCATCATTAGAATAAGGAATATAGCAAAACAAGCTATATTCTTTAATATTGTATAAAATTCGTTTACGATAGATATGTTACAGTAAAATGAAAAATGGAAATAACAATATAATATAATGTTTAAGACTCAAGCAAAAATATAAGATAACGTAGGTATTTCTATGAATATTACAACACAAAATATAATATTTAAGCAAACAGTAGTAGAATATTCGTATAAACATGGAAATAAGTTTGACTAACATACACATTTTATTTCGTTATAAATAGTATAAACTATTGATTTTTTTCATAAAATATAATCCTAAATTTGACAGTTAAGCCATGAAAATATTGATATACCAATACTTTCATGGCTTTAAAAGTGCACAAT
>CANPYN010000057.1 GCA_947588635.1 uncultured Clostridia bacterium | reverse complement strand
TGTGAATTTATTACATTAGAAAGAACTTCCCTACCATTTTTTACAACTGATACGGAAGTTTCATCACAACTTGTTTCTATTCCTAGTACTACTATATCTCTCATAACTCTCCTTTATACAAATAATCCTATTAACTTAGCAACTACCCAATTCATTCCATTAAATACTGCATTAAATATAGGATCTAATACTACAGATGATAATCTTGTTATAAATAGTATTAAAAAAACTATATAAAATATTTGTTGATTTCTATAGAACCATTCTTTACCTTTGTATGGTAAAAAATGCATTAATATTTTTGATCCATCAAGTGGTGGAAGTGGTATTAAATTAAATACACCAAGTCCTATATTTATAGATACTGTATATGTTATTATTGCAAATATTACTTGTTGCCACATGCCAGATAAACTGCTTACAGCATCTGTTACAACAAATAATATATAATATAAGATTAAAAATACAAATGCTAATATAAAATTCATTATTGGCCCTGCTGCAGATACAATTGCTTCTGCTTTAGAAATAGAATATTTTCCATTAAAGTTTCTTGGATCTATCTGTACTGGTTTTCCCCATCCAAATCCAGCTACAATTAAAAACGCAAATCCTACTGGATCTATATGGCTAAATGGATTTAGATTGAGCCTTCCTTGTATTTTTGGTGTTTCATCTCCTAATTTATTTGCTACCCATGCATGTGCAAATTCATGAAATGTGAGTGCAATTAAAACTCCAGGTATTGTTAATAATAAATTTAATATACCATTAGTTCCTGCACTTATTAACCATAATCCTAATATTACTACTAAAATAATAGTAAGTGTTTTTTTATCAAACATAAAATTAAACATAATATATCTCCTTTGTATTTTATATAATTTAAAATTTTTAAATACAGCTATATGATTATATTTATTATAATCAATGCAAGATGTCTAATTTCATTCGTTTTAGCTTAAAGGCTTCATTGTTGGGAATAATAATACATCTCTTATTGATGCTGAGTCTGTAAGAAGCATTATAAGTCTATCTACTCCTATTCCAAGTCCTCCTGTTGGTGGCATTCCATATTCTAATGCTTGAATAAAATCTTCATCCATATCGTTTGCTTCTTCATTTCCTGCTGCTTTTTGTTTTGCTTGATCCAAAAATCTTTCATATTGGTCTATTGGGTCATTTAATTCTGAATATGCATTTCCATATTCCCTTCCACCTATAAATATTTCAAATCTTTCTACTAATCTTGGATCAGATGGCTTTCTTTTTGTAAGTGGTGATACTTCTACTGGATAGTCATATATAAATGTTGGTTGAACTAATGTCTCTTCAACTTTTTCTTCAAATACTAAGTTGATTACATTTCCTCTTGAAAGTGGTTCTTCTACTTCTATTCCTAATCCTTTAGCAGCACTAACTGCATCTTCATCTGATTCTATTGTATTAAAATCTACACCTGTTACTTCTTTTATTGCATCTATCATTGTTATTCTTTTCCAACCTGGAGTTAAGTCTATTGGTGTTCCTTGATATGTTATTTTTGTTGTTCCAAGAACATTTTGTGCTACTGTTGAAACAATCTCCTCTGTTATATCCATCATATCATTGTAATCTTCGTATGCTGAATATAATTCTATGTTTGTGAATTCAGGATTATGCTTTATTGATATACCTTCGTTTCTAAACATTCTTCCTAGTTCGTATACCTTATCAAATCCACCAACTATTAATCTTTTTAGATATAGCTCATTTGCTATTCTTAAATACATATCCATATCTAATGTGTTGTGGTGAGTAATAAATGGTCTTGCAGCAGCTCCACCTGCTATTGTATTTAGTATAGGTGTATCTACTTCTACATATCCTTTTTTATCTAATACATTTTTTATTTCTTTTATTATTTTGCTTCTAATCATAAATGTTTCTTTTACTTCTGGATTCATTATTAAGTCAACATATCTTTGTCTGTATCTTAGTTCTGTGTCTTTTAAGCCATGGAATTTTTCTGGAAGTGGTCTTAATGATTTTGTAAGAAGTACTACTTCTTTTGCATGTACAGATATTTCTTCTGTTCTTGTTTTAAATACAAAACCTTTTATTCCAATAATATCTCCTATGTCGTACGTTTTAAAAGCTAAATAACTTTCTTCTCCTAAATCATTTATACTAACATAACTTTGAATTTTTCCTGTAGAATCTTGTATTGTACAAAAAGATGCTTTTCCCATTATTCTTTTTGCCATAATTCTACCAGCTACTGTTACATCTTTTCCTTCTAATTCATCATAATTATCTTTAACTTCTTTACTTAAATGTGTTCTATTATATTTTGTTATTTTAAATGGATCTTTCCCTTTTTCTTGTAATTCTTTTAATTTTTCTTTTCTAATTGCTATTAAATGATTTTCATCTAATTGCTCTTGATTATTCAAATTATTCTCTGCCATATCTTTTGGCTCCTCTCCTAAAAACTTATTTTAATATTATATAACAGAAAGTGGTAGTTGTAAATATTTATACACGTAAAAAGCGAAAACCTATATTCTTTGGGCCATAAAACTTATAACATCTTTTTCAAAGCTGGTGGACCTTTCCACATTTTTATTTACAGGTACATTATGAAAAAAGTTCCAGTTATAGTTACTTCAAGCAAAAATCTATTGCATTAAAATTGATAAAATAAAAGCCTAGAGTACTCATATATTAACTACTTTAGGCTTTATTTATTTTGGTGACCCCTACGGGAATCGAACCCATGATTCAGCCTTGAGAGGGCTGCGTCTTAACCGCTTGACCAAGGGGCCATATAATATACTTATAACATTTTTTATATAGTTTTGTCAAGAATTAAAAATAGATAAGTTTATTATAAAAAATTTTACTGAAATAATTATTAGAATTGATGGCAAAATACATGACACTCATTATGTTCTTGCAAATATATATAGCCTAATCTTGTTGTATACAAAAAGCTCTTAATTTGTGTAAAAATATAATCTGAGACTATAAAAAGATGATAGTATAAATCTATCATCTTTTATAATAAAATTGGTTGGATTTGTTCTTTTTCTAATGCTTTTAAAATAGTATCTAAAATATATTTTGGATCAAACACCAATGAACGTGGCTTTGTAATTGGGTTATCTTGCCTAAATGGAACAAAATATATATGTTTTCTATTTAATAATTTTCCTATATTTTCAGCACTTCCGTGAAAGTCCATCATTTGTGGATACGCCTAACACCAAAGGATTTTCATTCCTTAAATGCGATTTTGCGGCCATAAGAACTGGTGTGTCTGTAATTCCATTTGCCATTTTACCCAAAGTATTACCGTGAACATGGAACTATAACCATTATATCTGTTAATTTTTTAGGTCCTATTGGTTCAGCATCTTCTATTGTATGAATAATTTTTTTTCCAGTTATATTTTCTATTTTATTAATAAAATCCTCTGCTTTTCCAAATTTACTATCAATATTATAACTGTTAAATGACATAATAGGTAGAACCTCTGCTCCTTCTTCTATCAATCTAGAAATTTGTGGAATTGTTTTTTCAAATGTACAAAAAGAACCAGTTAAAGCAAATCCTACTTTTTTTCCAACAAGTAACATTATTCAATTCCCCCCTCTTATGTGTATCCATATATTATATGTTTTTATGTCCACATCGGTGAGTAACTGAAAGTAACGATTCAAAGTTTGTAACTCAAAGGGGCAAATTACAAAGGCAAAATAATTTATCATTGTTATATAATGAGAAAACTAATTGATTTTTTATCATTACATATAAAATCATTTTCAATAATCAACTACCGATAATTCTGGATAATTAATCTTTAAATCTGTTCCATAAAATGTATCAAATTTTATGTGATTTTCAAAGCTCTCTTGTCCTTTTAAAAAATAATCATAATATATTCGCTTTTCTTCTTCATTTATTCCACTAACAATTGGATCATCCCAAGTACAATCAATTCCATACCATATATTGTCTAATTTTACATAATTCCATGCATGATATTCACTTGTATTTTCCTGTTTTGCCTTTCCTTGTATTATTATAGAGTTGATATTAAAATTGTCCATTATATATTTAAATGTTTTAGCATACCCACCACAAGTTGCATTTTTTTCTACTAAAAGCCCATATATATTATTTTTATTATCTCTGCTTAGTGTTTCATCATATTTAGTATTTTTAACTATCCAATCATGAATATATTTAATTTTTTTATAATTAGTTAATTTATCTGTATTGTTTTTTAATTCTTGTGTTATTTCTTCTATTTTCTTTATGCTTTTGTCAATATCCTCTTTTCCATTAAATCCTTCTATTAAATAATTATTACTTCCTTCATCATTTTTAATGTATGCATTACAATTTCCTAATGAGTCTGTTTCATAATATAATACCATTTTACTAGCATCTATATAAAATATATCTGGATTATCATACTCAAAAGCATTAATTGCAATGCTAAATATTCCCTCTATTTTAGACATTTCTTCTTCAGATTTTAATAATTCTCCTATTTCTTCATGTAAATCAATTTTTGCTGTACCAGTTTTCAATAATTCTTTATTATTATTTAATGTATCATATATTGATTTGGAATATTTATCTAATTGATTATAATAGAATTTGTCTATATTACTTTCTATATTACTTTGTGTTTCTGTTGGAGGTTTTATTGTTACTATATTTTTTACTTCATCTTGCTCTGGTAATATAGTAGTTACAACATTTTCTTTTTTTAGTTCGCTTATTTCTACAATATCTTTTTCATTATTCTTATAATCTTTATTATAAATATATACTCCAAAAAATATCATTAAACAGATTAATAATATTATTATTATATACAATATTACCATTATTATATTGTTAATTATATTTCCTTTCATTTTTATTACCCTCACTTAATCTTTTGACTTTATTAATATTAAAATTCCCTTTTTTATATCTATAATAGCATTTTCTTCTATTTGTTCATTGCTTACACCTATACTATGTCCTATACTTAAAGTATCGTTAGTTAATGAATATTTAAAACCTTTTAATGTTATTCCACTTGCATTAGTTGTTAGAGGAATTAAAGATATATACTTATACTCTTTGCTTTTTTTTATAATTGTTTTTTTATTGATTAATTGAATCTCATTTTTACTGTCTATAATTTTACATTTTATATCTTTGTCTAAAAGTTCTTTTAATACATGAATATTTGCAAGTAAATGATCTATTCTAGTACCTGTTCCTCCTATTATTGTTACATCTGTACTATTTAATTCTATTGCTAGCTTAATTGCCATATGCGTATCTGTATAGTCTTTTTCAGGATTTAGTTCTTTAATTACTATATTTTTATCTTCAATATATTTATTTAGTATCTGTTTATCTATAGAATCAAAATCGCCTATTATATAGTTTGGTTTTATATTATATGTATCTAATGCCTCTAACCCCTTATCTGATGCTATTATATAATCAAATTTATTGCTTAGATAAATTTCATTAAAGCATTTATCTTCTATATTTCCACCTGTTACAATTAATGTTTCTATCATTTTATTCATCATTTTCCTTTCATTTTTATTATATATTATGTTTTTTTTAAAAACAATGTTTTTTTATGGATAATGGTGTATAATTAATAAGAATGGGGTATATATATGAAAAAATTAATTTTTAAAATTTTCCTTTGGATATTTATTATATTGATTTTAATATTTTTATTGATTGCTGGTTTAGGTTATTTTAAATATAAAAAAGCAATTGATAAAGTATCTTTAATAGATAAAGTCCAAGAAATACGTCAAAATGATAATTATACAAAATTAAATGATATAGCAGATGATTACAAAAACGCTGTTATATCAATAGAGGATCATAGATTTTATAATCATAATGGAATTGACATTATATCAATGATACGTTCTACATATACTAATTTTAGAATAAAATCACTAGATTATGGTGCAAGTACAATTACCCAACAAGTTGGTAGACTATTATATTTTACACAAGAAAAATCTCCTATTAGAAAAATAGCAGAAATATTTGTAGCTTTTGATTTAGAAAAAAATTATTCTAAAGACGAAATTTTAGAGTTGTATCTAAACCTTATGTATTTTGGAAATGGATATTATGGAATACATGATGCCTCTTATGGTTTTTTTGATAAATCTCCAAAAGATTTATCATTCTATGAAGCAACTTATTTAGCTGGACTTCCAAATGCTCCAAGTGTGTATTCAGAAGATGATAAATTAGGAGAAGAACGAAGACTTCAAGTAGTTGATGCAATGAAAAAATATGGGTATATTAATGAATAAGAACAACAGTGGGCTTTTTTGGTGTCAAACTATTTAAATTTATTTTAAAGCCCACGCTCGTTGTTCGCCCGCCAAAATTTTGAAAAAATTTTGTGTGGAATATTTGCGAAGCTTTGTTGAATAGGGAAAATCTGAGATTTTTCTTTTGAAAATAAAATTACTATTTAAAAATTTATTTTCACTTTGTGTTGCGAAACTAAAAAGTTTCATGGAGTTTCCTATTCAATGAAAAAGAGGATTTTGGGGTCTGTCCCCAAAATCCTCTTTTTTTTATTTTACTAATTCCATTGTTTCTTCTGCTATTTCTAATTCTTCGTTTGTTGGTATTATATACATTTTTATTTTTGAATCAGGCATGCTAATTATTCCTTCATACATTTCATCATTAACATGAGAATTATCAAATTTTATTCCTAGTTCTTCTAATCCTGATAAAGCTTTTTCAATTACATCTGGATTGTGCTCTCCTATTCCACCTTCAAATATTATTGCATCAACATGTCCTAATACTGCCATATATGCTCCTATGTATTTTCTTACTCTATATGCAAACATATCAACTGCAAGTTTTGCCTTCTCATTTCCTTTTTTTATTAATTCTTTTAAGTCTCTTATATCGCCTGTTATTCCTGTAATTCCAAGTAATCCAGATTTTTTATTTAGAACTGTCATCATTTCGTCTATACTTAAGTTTTCTTTTTTCATTACAAATTCTAAAACAGCTGGGTCTAAATCTCCTGATCTCGTTCCCATAACTAATCCTTCAAGTGGTGTTAATCCCATTGAAGTATCAACACATTTACCGTTTTTTACAGCTGCTATACTTGCACCATTTCCTAAGTGGCAAGATATTATATTTATATCTTCTTTGTTTTTACCTAATACCTTTGCAGCTTGTTTTGTTATATATTTATGTGATGTACCATGTGCTCCATATCTTTTAATTCCGTATTTTTCATAATATTCATATGGTATAGCATAAAGTGATGCTTCTTTAGGTATAGTTGAATGAAATGATGTATCAAAAACTAATACTTGTGGAATTTCTGGCATTATTTTTGTACATGCTTCGATTCCTTGTATATGTGCTGGATTATGAAGTGGTGCATATTCTATTGCGCTTGTATATCTTTTCATAACATCGTCTGTTACTAAAACTGATTCTGTAAATGTAGGTCCTCCATTTACTATTCTGTGTCCTATACCATTAATTTCTGATAAATCTTTTATTGCTCCTGTTTCTGGATCTAACAAATATTTTACAACTTCTTCAAATGCAACTGTATGATTTGGTAAGTCTAATTCCTTTCTTAATTTTTTTCCATCTTTTCCTTTATATTCAACAAAAGGACTTTCAATTCCTTTTACTCCTATTCTGTCACATTTTCCTGATGCTAGTACTTCATCATTTTCCATTTCAATTAATTGATATTTTAATGATGAACTACCACAATTTACTACTAAAATTTTCATTTTTTATCTCCTTCCTTTTATTTACTTTCTTGAGCTTGTACACAAGTAATAGCCACAACTCCAACTATATCCTCTGCTTTACAACCTCTTGACAAGTCATTTACTGGTTTTGCCATTCCTTGACATATTGGTCCATATGCTTCCGCTTTTGCTAATCTTTCTACTAATTTATATCCTATATTTCCAGCTTGTAAGTCTGGGAATATCATAGTATTTGCAGTTCCTGCCACTTTACTTTCTGGTGCTTTTGATTTAGCAATGCTTGGTACTATTGCTGCATCAAATTGCATTTCCCCATCTATTAATAAATCTGGTGCTTTTTGTTTTGCAAGTTCTGTTGCTATTCTTACTTTATCTACTTCTTCAGCTTTTGCACTACCCATTGTTGAATATGAAAGCATTGCTACTTTTGATTCTTTTCCAATAATTTGTTTAAAACTTTTTGCGGTTGAAATAGCTATTTCTGATAATTCCTCTGAATTTGGATTTTGATTTAATCCGCAATCTGAGAATAGAAAAACTCCATTTTCTCCGAATTCACAATTAGGAACTACCATTACAGCAAATGTAGATACTAGTTTTGTTTCTGGTGCAGTTTTTAAAATTTGAAGTGCTGGTCTTAAAGTATCTGCTGTTGAATGACATGCACCTGATACTAATCCATCCGCTTTTCCCTGTTTTACCATCATCGTTCCGAAAAATACCGGATCAAGCATTAATTCTTTAGCTTTTTCTATTGTCATACCTTTATGTTTTCTAAGTTCATAAAAAGCATTTGCATATTCTTCATAGTTTTCTGATTGACTTGGATTGATTATATCTGCTTTTGAAATATCAAAACCATTTTCATTTGCTAATTTACCTATTTCATCTTTATTACCAATTAATACTATCTTACAGAATTCATCTTTAGAAATTATATCTACTGCTTTAAGTGTTCTTATATCTGTTGCCTCAGGTAATACTATAGTTTTTATTTCTTGTTTTGCTCTATTCATTATGTCTTGTACAAAACTCATTTTATATTCCTCCTCTTTATATTAAACATACCTATATATTATATAAAGAAAATAAGAAAAGTACAATATTTTTTTAAAATTTTATATGTTTGTCCATTTTTATGATAAGATAAATTGTTTTTTGAGCGTCCGGACGTGAGGAAAAAATTTATTTCGCAGAAATGGAATTTTTTCCTCCGTCCTAGCGAATTAATTGCCTGTTTTTCGGGTCGCCGAGGGCGGCGACCCCTACA
>CANPYN010000056.1 GCA_947588635.1 uncultured Clostridia bacterium | reverse complement strand
ATTTTTGAATATAAAAATGTACATTTTTATACATTCTTATTTTCAAATTTTCTTACATTCCTATTTTATCATTAACACAAATCTCACTTATCAAAAGGGAATCACCCTAATAGCACTAGTAATCACAATAATAGTAATGATGATATTAGTAGCTGTAACAGTAACTGTGGCGTTGCAAGGTGACTTGTTTGGAAGCGCAAGAAAGGCTACTTTGCGGACAGGCGCATTCAATGATAATGGAACTGTTAAAAACAGAAGAATTTAATTATTTAACAGACAAAGAATCTGGAAAGGAAACAGGAACATTAACAGACTATTTAGAAGAAAAAGGAATAATAACAGAAGAGACAGAAGGCAAATACAAAATTAGTGTAGAAGTATTATTGGGAATGGCAGGAAGTACAGGAAATGGAACAGATGGTAAAGATGTATACAAATTAGAGAAATCTGATGGAGATGAAGAATTAGGTAAAAAAGAAACAAAAATCAAAGCAATGACAATAGCAACAAATCCACAAACCAGATCTAGTGATAACACTGGAATAAAATATGTAGTAAAATATTATGACAATAACGGAACAGCAGAAAAAGTTGGAGAATTATATGATTTACAAGGAACTAAATTAATAACTTTCTATGTTGGAGATGAACCATACACTGCTCAAGACGGAATGACATGGTATGAATGGGCAAACTCCTCTTTCTGCCCCAGATGGGAAGAGAACCTTCCTGAGTTCGGATGTGACAATGAAGAAGGTGGTGTCATAGGTCGTAGACATAATTTTGCTCCTGTTGTTGTCGCCTACGAACGGCGCAGTCTACCGGACGTGACAAAATAAAAAGCGGAGTACGTTATGGCTATGGTGCTCCGGCCGAGTGTGTTTCGCCTACATCAAAAATAGCTTATTCACATGATGGAAAATATACATTAGCTAAAAACTTATCAGTTGGTGACGAAATTGCATATTATGATTTTGCAACATCTAGTACTAAAGTAGGAACGGTAGAAAATGTATATATTCATAAAAAAGCAACAAACTTTGTAAGATATGAATTTAGTGATGGAACATATTTAGAGGCAACAGATTATCATCCAATATACACAAAAGAAGGATGGAAATCACTAACAAGAAGAAATAATTATCCAGTGCCTTGTGAGGGAGACAGTGTAAAAGCACTTACAGGATGGAAAGAAATAACTAAAATTGAAACATATACAGGAGTAGAAGATTTTTACGACTTCTCTATAGTAGCAAAAGACGGAAGCAAAGTACAAAACTACTTTGCAAATGGAGCATTAGTACAAAGTTCATTATAAAGAAAAATATTCGCTTTGAATTTAGAAATAAGTTCAAGGCGATTTTTTGCACCCATATATCTGATTTCGCAAAACTTTGATAATACAAACAAATTATGAATAAAAAATACTATTTCATATAACAAAAAAGTATTTACTTTTTGCAATATGAATAATATAATAAATAAAAAAATTAAAGGCAAAGTGGGAATATGTTATGAATAAAGAATATTTAAATAGAATAAAAATAATGGAATAAAAGGACTATTTAATGAATGTATTTACATATATTCCAGAAGGAAATACTAAAACTATGAAAATAATTTTTGTTATGAGTGGTTGCCTAAGAGATGCTTTAAATTATTTAAAATTATGGATAGATGTAGCTAATCAAAACAAGTTTATAATAATAGCTCCAGAATTCGATAAAGCACATTACTCAATAGCGGATCATGAATATGGAAATATAATAAATATAGATAACGATTATAAATCACAAGATATATATACTCCAATAATGAATTATCATAAAGAAATAAAAGATGAGAATGAGTGGATATATTCCATAATTGATGATATATATATGTGCTTTATAAATGAAAACCATATAGAAAATGATGGATATATAATATTCGGTCATTCATCTGGTTCACAATTTGCTCATAGATTTATGATGTTTGGAGATAGTAAATATTGTAGACTATTTCTTTGTGCAAATGCTGGTTTATATACATTTTATGATGATACAAAAGAGTATCCTTATGGAATAAAAAATTTGGAAAAATATCATACAAGGATTTTAGAAACATTAAGTAAAAAAGTCTATGTATTAGCAGGAGAATCGGATTTAGATACAAAACTTTTGAATAATTTACCTTCAGACATTCAAGAAGGTATTAACAGATATGAAAGAGCAAAAAATTATTTTATTTCGGCAAAAAATACAGCAGAAAAAAATAAAATAAATTTTAATTGGAATTTTGTATCAATGCCTAATGTGACTCACAATTCAAAAGAAGTAATTCCTTTTGCCATAAATATTATAAATAAGAATTTTAAGTAAACATTTTAGTGAAATTAAACCAAATAATAATCTGAATTTTGTATGACAAAAATGAATAGGGAATAGGGGAATAGTTAATTTTCAAATATATTATTTTTAAAAATATTTAATTTTTTTGAAAAAAATTTTTATTTTGGTTTTGCAAATTAAAATAAAAATTTTATAAAATAAAAATACTGAAATATAAAAATACAAAATTTATAATTTTAAGTTAAGATTTTGAAAATTTTAATTTTAAATTATAATGATTAAAAATTTTTACAAATTTAAATGTAATTTTTATAAATATTTCATAATAATTTTAAAATAATTTTCTAATTGTAACATTATAAAATAATTTCATTTTATAAAGCCTCAAAATCAATTTTAAGACATTTTTATATTTAACTCATAAAATTTAATAATTAGAAATTTAATCTGAACATTTTAAAATTATTATCTAAATAATGTAAATTTAGTAAAATATTGTAAAATCAATGATTTTCGAAAAATACTGAAAAATGGCCCAAAAAACGACGCACGAGAATCGATTTTAAGGCGTTTTTAAAAAAAGGTAATATAACTTGTTGTCTATAAATTTGAGCAAAATACTGAAATATAAGGATTTTATAAATTTTAAAAAAATATTATAAGAATTATATAAAATTTTATATAACTAATTAATAAATTATAAAATTATAAAATTATAATAATTAATTAGAAAGGCTAAAAATATTGCCGCGTGAGAATCAAATATAAGATGTTTTTATAAAAAAGACATATAGTTTGTTAAGTAAGAAAACCTGTAAAAGGCTTAATTTAGCAAGATAGGACCTTATCTCAAAAAGTCCTATCTCTATTTGCGCAAAACTTTGATTTTGCGCAATGTTATATATTTCTTTTTATAATTACTTTTAATCTATCTTCCTATGCTCTCTCCTGTTGCTTTTGATAGATTTAAAAGTAGCTTCCAATTAATTATATTTTGTTAATTAATTTTTTTTATAAATTATTTTTAATTTTTTTCAAAATTTCATTTTTATAAAATTTTATAAATTTTTTATTTTATTAAAAATTTATCTTCTATTTCCCTATTTCCTTAAAAATCAATATTTCTGTTTTATTGTAACATATCACGAAATTTAATTATTACTTTTTGCTTTTACTATTATTTGACATGTTCCAGCATCGTTTACTGTAGACAATGTTATTATTTTATTTTTATTTTCATATGTGTGTGCACTTTCATGTATATCTGTTTCGTATATATCATATATAATATATTCAAGTTTTACTCCTGTTGAATCTGTTATGAATATACTATCATTCTTTTTAATATTTTTTAAATTACTAAAGACCTTTCCGTCTTTATAGTTTATCCCATATATTACTGCATTTCCAATTTTATTTAATGATCCGTATAGTAATGAAATAGGAGTATCTGTTGAACGTTCAAATATAGGATATTTTATATCTAAACTTGGTATCTCAATAATTCCAAGTATCTCTGATCCTTTATACTCAACCTTTTCATTAGAATTTTTATTCACCATTTGTTCAAATTGTTCAATCGCTTCTTTAGTAGAGTTATCTACTTCACTGCTTTTTTTATTTCTTTCATTGTTTTTATCAATAAAATTGATTATTATACTTAATATAAAAACTAAAGTTAAAACAATTACAGTTATTAGCCATTTTTTAGAATGCTTTTTAATTGCAAAATAAATAAATACTGCTAGTAAAATAATAATAAATGCATAATATATATACATTAAATTCCTCCTTATACTACTATATTTCTTAATAATTTTATATATTTATAATAACTCTTTTCTCATAATTATTTATTATTTTTAAAGAAATAATTCATTCGTGTTAAAAATTCTTCATTAGATTTAGTTGTTATTATTTGTTCAATTAATTGTTCTGTCATTTCTTGTATAGACATACTTGATATTGCTTTTCTTAAAGCAAATACTGTTTCTAGTTCTTCTTTTGTAAGTAATAATTCTTCTTTTCTTGTTCCAGATTTATTTATGTCAATCGCTGGAAATATTCTCTTTTCAGAAAGTTTTCTGTCTAAATGCACTTCCATATTACCTGTTCCCTTGAATTCCTCAAAAATTACATCATCCATTCTGCTTCCTGTTTCAACTAATGCAGTTGCTAATATTGTTAAACTTCCAGCATCTTCTGTATTTCTTGCTGCACCAAAGAATCTTTTTGGTTTATGTAAAGCATTTGGATCTAAACCACCTGAAAGTGTCCTTCCAGATGTAGGAATAACTAAGTTGTATGCCCTTGCAAGCCTTGTTATACTATCTAATAATATTACAACATCTTTATTTTGTTCAGTTAACCTCTTAGCTCTTTCTAAAACCATTTCTGCAACTTTAACATGATGTTCTGGTAATTCATCAAATGTTGAATATATTACATCCCCCTGAATTGACCTTCTCATATCTGTTACCTCTTCAGGTCTTTCATCTATTAATAATACTATTAATTCAACATCTGGATTATTTTTTGTTATGCTATTGGCAATCTTTTTTAATATTGTAGTTTTACCAGCTTTTGGAGGTGCAACAATCATACCTCTCTGACCTTTTCCTATAGGAGATAATAAATCCATAAGTCTCATTGTATATTCAGAAGGTATTGTTTCTAAATATAATCTTTCGTTAGGATATATAGGAGTTAAATCATCAAAATGTGGCCTTTTCATTGCCTTTTCAGGATGTTCTCCATTTACCTCTCCAACATAAATTAAAGCTGGAAATTTTTCACCTTCTTTTGGAGTTCTTTTTATTCCCTTTACTTTATCACCAGTATCTAATCTAAATCTTTTTATTTGTACTGGTGAAATATAAACATCTTTTTGAGTTGGTAAATAATTTTCGCCTCTTAAAAATCCATAACCATCAGGAAGAACTTCTAATATTCCTTCTACAAATTCGTCACCTTCATTTGTAAGTTTATATTCATTTTCTGATGAAACAGATGTATTTTTAGTATTTTTTTGTTCATTTAATAATGATATTAAATTTTCTTTTTTTAATTTTGAAATGTTCTTTATCCCCTCTTCTTTAGCTTTTGCCTTTAATTCAGATAAGCTTAGATTATCAAGCTCCATATAAATTACCCCCTACTTATATTATATATTATTTTTAGCCTTTTTTTGGAAAAATCAAAGAATTAAACTATTAGAAAATACAATAAATAAATTAATAAACATTAATTAGGTAGAGAAAATATTTACTCTACCTAACTTTTAATTTCCTTTATCTATATATACTCTTTCATTTGGTAAATACATGTCTAACTTTTCTCTTGCTATTTCTTCTATATATTCTTTAGAATTTATACTATTCTTAGTATTATATAGTGATTCTTGATATGCTAATTGTTTATTTAACTGTTCTGAATAATACTTTTGAGAAGTTTTATAAGAATCAAGTGTTTTTTGTTGCCCTATAAACACATATATAATATAAGCTAAAATAATCAATAACAATATTTTTTTACCTATTTTACCTGTTTTTAATTGTTTTTTCATCTGTATCTTATCTCCCTTAAGCATTGTTAAAATATATTTAACTGTATAATATATATTTCAACAAATTTAAACGAAATCCTTCTTATATTCATTTTTTTTCTTTTTATTAAACAATCTTTTAAAATTTGATTTAAAATATGACAATAATTTTCTTATATTTACAAATAAGAAAATTGTAGGTTTAAAAATACTTTTTTTAAAAAACATAATAATAATACTTATAGGTTTTATAAATAAAGTACGTACAATTTTCTTTGTAAAATCTATAATATATAAATTAACTTTTATAAATAATTTACTAAATAATAATATATATATTACTATTCCTAGGAGTATTCCGGATAAATATAAAAGCTCGCAATTCACCATTTGTAAATTTAAAAATCGAATATAATATAATAAAACCAGTTATAATCCAAAACAAAATATCTTCTATATATGTAATCAAATCATTGGTCT
Organism: uncultured Clostridia bacterium; assembly: GCA_947588635.1. Taxonomy (GTDB): domain Bacteria; phylum Bacillota; class Clostridia; order TANB77; family CAG-508; genus CAG-452. The sequence goes on along the minus strand of CANPYN010000056.1, from coordinate 2,875 downwards.
TAAAGGATTTTCTAACTATTCGAAAAAAATCAAATAAAATAGAAATTAAAAAGCCATTAAATATAAAAATCATAAATAAATATACTTGATTTTGCAAATTATCACCTTATTTAAATATTTTACCAATAAATGAATTTCCTTTTTTATCCAAATTTTTTTCAGAATATGTCATACTATATATGTCACCTTCTACAATTACCTCTGATGTATCAATACTTAATTTATTAATTCTTAAGTTTTCTCCCTTTACATTTAATAATCCTAATTCTGTTTCTACTATTACAACCTGGTCATCAAAACTTAAAACATCTAAGACTCCAGAAATACTTAGTTTTTCTCTGTTTTCTAATACTAAATTTTGAATTACTGTATTTGGTAAGTTTTTTCTCTCTTCTATAGTCATATGTGTATCCTCCTTCAAAACTTTAAGAGTTTTGCACTTTTCACTCTTTACTTTAATATATATATTCAAGTCTTGTCTTATTTAGAACAAAAATATATTGAATAAATTATTATTTTCCTATACGACAAAAAAAGAAGGATAATATTTAATTACCCTTCTAAATATTCTCTACATTAATATTAATGTCTAAAATGTCTCATATGTGTAAATATCATTGCTATTCCATATTCATTGCATTTATCTATTGAAGCTTGATCTTGTTTTGCTCCACCAGGCTGAATTATAGCTGTTATACCTGCTTCATGTGCTGCTTCTACGCAATCTGAAAATGGAAAGAAAGCATCAGATGCAAGTACAGCACCCTTTGTTATACCTTCTCCTATCAATTCATTTGCATGTTCTATTGATTGCTTTGTTGCCCATATTCTATTTACTTGTCCAGGTCCAATTCCTAATGATTGCTTATCTTTTCCAATTGCTATACCATTTGATTTTACATATTTAACTATTTTCCATGTAAACATTAAATCTTCTAATTCTTTATCTGTTGGTTTTCTATTAGTTACAACTTCATATTCATTAAGTAGCTCTGAATCTATTGTTTGAAGTATTATACCACCATTTATTTTTTTAATGTCATAAGAGCCCTTAGGTTGTTTAACAGCTATACTTGGCAATAAAAGTATTCTTAAATTAGGTTTTATTTTTAATATTTCTAATGCTTTTTCAGTATAAGAAGGTGCAACAATCACTTCTAAGAAAATTTCTTTCATCTCATTTGCCATTTCTTCTGTTATCTCACGGTTAACTACAACAATTCCACCAAATATTGATGTTTTATCTGCATTAAATGCTTTTTGCCATGCTTTATAGATACTTTCCTTATCACTACCTACTCCACATGGATTTCCATGTTTGCAAGCAACAACTGTTGGTTCATCAAATTCTTTTAATAATTCTAAAGCACCATTTGTATCATTTATATTATTAAAAGATAATTCTTTTCCATTTAATTGCTTAGCTATAGTAAGAGATCCTTCACATTTTCCTATTTCTTTGTATAAAGCTCCTATTTGATGAGGATTTTCTCCATATCTCATCTCTTGAACTTTTTCATAAGTTAAAGTTAATTCTTCTGGAAGACTTTCATCTTTTCTTTCATCTTTTAAATATTTACAAATCATAGCGTCATAACTTGCTGTATGTTCAAATACTTTGTTCATTAAATAGAATTTTGTATCTAATGATACTTTACCATTTTCTTTTAATTCTAAGAGAACTTTTTGATAGTCATTAGGATCTGTAATTACTGTAACATCTTGATAGTTTTTAGCTGCACTTCTTAGCATTGTAGGTCCACCTATATCAATGTTTTCGACTGCCTCTTCCCTTTTTACATTTTCTTTTAATATTGTTTGTTTAAAAGGATATAAATTTACAACAACAAAATCTATTGTATCTACATCTAAATCTTGTAATTGTTTCATATGATTAGGATTACTTCTCATTGCTAAAATTCCTGCATGAACTTTTGGATGAAGAGTTTTAACTCTACCATCTAAACATTCAGGAAAACCTGTAAGTTCAGAAATTTCTATTGCATTTACTCCTTCTTCTTTTAATTTTTTGTAAGTACCACCTGTTGAAATGATTTCAATGCCCATATCTTCTAATTCTTTTGCAAATTCTACTATTCCTGTTTTGTCAGAAACACTAATCAAAGCCTTCACTATAAAATTACCTCCTTTAAAATTCACTGTTCACTTTTAACTTTTACAGTAAATTATTTTTTCTAGATTCATTATATTACAAAAAAATTAATATTACAACATTAATATTCAATATAATTTTGTCTACAATTTACTATAGAATCAATATAAATATCGTTATTATCAATTTGATAAATAATTAAATATTTTTTATTAAATAATATTTTTCTATATGAACTATTTATTGAAATTTTAGGATACATATATGGAAATAAATATAAAGATTGAATAGCAGAATTAAAATCTTCTAAGAATTTTTGGCTATTTGAAATACTATATCTACGTTTATAAATAGAAATTAGATATAAATCATTTCTTGCCTTATTGGAAATAAGTATTTTATTTATTATAAGTTTTCTCCTTCTATAATTTTTTTCATATTGTTTAATACTTCTTCTATTGGAGTACCCATATTTCCAATTAATCTATCTTTTTGTGCAGTTTCTATATCTTTTTCTATTTTTTTATTTATAGATTTTGCTAGTATAGCTGTATTACTTTTTAAATTCATTTTATAGTCCTCCCTTCTATATGAAATTATATTTCTCAATTTAATCCCCCTTTTATAAATTTTATTATATATTATTACTATTTTTTTAACAATAAAAATCGTTCGACAAAATATTACGGAAGTTTGACACTTTCATAATTAAAAAATCTTTGTAAGCATTAAAAATGCTTAATTTTTTTGTCAAATTTTTCA
>CANPYN010000055.1 GCA_947588635.1 uncultured Clostridia bacterium | reverse complement strand
AAAATATTTGATTTTTCTTTTGAAAATAAAATTACTATTTAAAAATTTATTTTCACTTTGTGTTGCGGAACTAAAAAGTTTCATGGAGTTTCCTATTCAACAAAAAAGTAGAGTGAAAATTCACTCTACTTTTTTGATACTTTAAAAACTCCGATGAGTTCGTATCCATCTTCTTTTTTATCGACTTTCTCAATAGTTTTAATTTCTCCAAACCATCCGATTTTTTCTGACCATTTTCCATTACTGTCTTGTCGTGCAAAATGAAAAAATCTTTTTCTTTTTTCATAATAAATAGATATTTTATATTCGTTTGCCCCTATTTGCTCTTCTAAATCGGTTGGTAATACTTTTAAACCCAACGCTTCACAATCTTCCATAAAATACTGCACCACTTGTTCTTTTGTATCCTTTAAATCATTGTGTTCACACCTACTAATAAAACCAGGTTTTATTGAACATTCTAAACAATCAAGGTCTACACATGCCCGCAATGCATAAGCATAACAATTAAATCTTTTTCCTATCCATTCGCTAGGGTTATAGGATGGTGGAATAGGTTGATTACTTATAACCTGTTTGATTTCTTCAATTTTTTGATTGAGAAATTCGATAAACTCCATTTCAATAGATGTCATTTTATTTCCTCCAAAAAATTATTTCTTCTTGTTGTTCCCAAAGTAGTATGTGCGAAGGAATTATAAGAAGATTTATATTATTTATTGTATCACGATTAACATAATTTTTCAACTTTATAGCTTTAGCATTTCAGTTCATGCACAATTAATTCTAATATATAGAAAATAATTGTTTACTTTTCATTATTCATTTTTTACCTGGACAAATTTTAATTTGTCCGTATATTCCCCCTCCTCCTTCTTGTATCTTCATTTTTCCGTCTCGTGCAGCTATTATATTATCTGCTATTTTTTCTCCAACAACTGCTTCTATATCATCTTTAGATAAGTTATGAATTATATTCATTTCTGTTCCAAATATATCTAATAATTTGTCTATACTTTTCTTTCCTATTCCTGGAATAAAAGTAAGCGGTATTTGATAAACATATTCAGGTCTGTGTTTAGGACTTTTTGTATCTTTTTTGTCTTTTATCATTTCAATTCTATCATAAACACCCATAGTTATATTTTTGCTATCACAAGTATCACATAGTGTTACTGGAGCCTCTCCATCTATGTTTTTACCGCATGTTTCACAATAAGTCCTATGATATTTACCAAGTTTTGGGTCCATTCCATAATTTGCAAGTATTTTTCTTCCATCTTCATTTTTTAGTGCTTTTACTAATTCTTTAAAACTTATATCTTCAACAAGTATTTTATTATATTCTCTAGCTATTTTAGGTAGCGAATGTGCATCAGAATTTGTTACAAATGTTTTTTGTTCTAATTCTGATATCTTATCTGCTAAAAAAGTATCCGAACTTAAACCTAATTCTATTGCTGGTATTTTATTATATTTTTCTTTAAATATTTTTTCTAATCTATCAGTACAGTTTCCATAAAAACTCTTATGTGGTGTAAAGCAATGAGCGGGTATTAATATTCCATTATATTTTTCTACTATATCTATTAAGTAATATGCTGAAATATCTGCTCTTTGAGAACTAAGAGTAATATTTTTAATATGAGTACTCATTTCATTAGAAAAACCTTTTATATCATCTAAATGTGGGAAAAAGCAAATATTATGAGCACTACCACAGTGACCATTTAACCCTTCTTCAGATGTTTCTATTTCACTTCCTAATATTATACAAACTTTATCTTTATATATAATTCCTCCATCTTTTACTTCGTAGGCATCCCCTGTTTTTAAAAAATTTTCAATATCTTCTATTACATATGGTGAAGCACAATCTATAATTCCTACAATATCTATTCCTTTTCTTTCTCTGCATTCTTTTGCAATATTTGCAAAATTTAGACTTCTTGCAGCAGTTATTTTTATTGGTTTATTATTTTCACTTCTTCCTATGTGCACATGTAAATCTGCAAAAACTTCATACATATATTATTCCCATCCTTTATACAAATTTTTTGGTTGCACAAACTGCAACCAAACTCGTGTAAATTATACGTCAAACTATATTACTTTTTCAATAATGTTATACAAATGTAATAGTAATGTCATATTTTAGTAACAGTTCATGACTTAATTATTTCACTCCTTGCAAGTTCGTCACATCTGTTGTTAAATTCATTATCACTATGTCCCTTTACTTTTATAAATTTTATATTGTGTATTTTTGTTAAATCATAAAGTTCTTGCCATAATTCTTTATTTTTTACTGGTTCTTTTGATGATGTTTTCCACCTATTTTTAATCCAATTATATATCCATCCATTATTAAAAGCATTTATGACATAGCTACTGTCACTATATACTTCAACTTCACACGGTCTTTTTAAAATCTTTAAAGCTTCTAATACAGCAGTTATTTCCATTATATTATTAGTAGTTTCTTTTTTTCCACCACTTATTTCTTTTTTTACATCTTTAAACATTAAAATTGCTCCCCATCCTCCGGGCCCTGGATTTCCGTGAGCAAGCTCCATCTGTATATATTATAACTTTATCCATATTGTATCTTTCTCCTTTAAAATTTTATTAATTATAATTTGTTTTGAGAGGTAAGAGGTGTGAAGTTTTAAGGTCTAGTCTTCGTAGCTTTTCACTAATTTCCCATATCTCACAATTTGTATTTTTTTATCATCTATGATATTATATCAGTAAATAAATCTATTTTTCAATAATTAGGAGTAAATAAAATAATGAGTAAAATATTAGCAATAATAGCTGAATATAATCCATTTCATAATGGGCATTTATATCATTTACAAAAATCTAGAGAAATAATTAAACCAGACTACTCAATATGCATAATGAGTGGTAATTTTTGTGAACGTGGAGATGCTTCAATCATTGATAAATGGTCTAAAGCGGAAATTACTCTTAAATGTGGATTTGACATGGTTATTGAACTTCCTGTAATATACAGCATTTCCAGTGCTGAAAATTTTGCTGAAGGTTCATTAAAAATATTAAATCTCTTTGAAAATGTAACTCTTTCATTTGGTAGTGAATGTGGCAATTTAAATATTTTAAATGATATTGCTGAAATTTTATACAACGAACCAATAAGTTTTAAAACTGCATTAAATCAAGAGTTATCTAAAGGATTATCATATCCTAAAGCAAGAGCAAATGCTTTACTTCTTTATTTAAATGATGATAAAAAATATACAGATATTTTATCTAACCCTAACAATATACTTGGAATAGAATACTTAAAAGCTATCAAAAAATTAAATAGTAAAGTTACACCATTTACAATAAAAAGAACAGACAATGGATACAATAGTTTAAATATAGAAAATAATTTAGCAAGTGGAACTGCAATTAGAAATTTAATTAAAAATAATAAAGACATAAAAAACCTAGTACCTACACCATCATATAATATTATTTTAAATAATATAAAACATGGAAATATAGTAAGTGATATTTCTTTATTTGAAAAAGAAATAATATATACTTTAAGAAAAATGACACTTCAAGAAATTTCTGAACTTCAAGACGTTACAGAAGGTCTTGAATATTCAATTAAAACAGCAGCATCTAACTGTAATAATTTAGAAGATTTAATTAATAATATAAAATCAAAAAGATTTACACGTTCAAGAATACAAAGAATATTACTTTACTCTATTTTGAATATAACTAAAAAAGATATTAAAAATGCATACGAAGTAAAACCTTACCTTCGAGTCTTAGGTGTAAGTGAGCACGGAAAAGAATTATTATCAAAAATAAGTAAATCCAGCCCAAAATATCCTGTTATAACATCTGTAAAAAAATTCATGGATAACAACAATAATAAAATTCTAAAAAATATGATGGAAAAAGACATCCTTGCTTCCAACATTTATACTTTAGGCTATGAATTCGATTCAAAAGCAAATTTAGACTATACTAAAAAATTAATAATAAATAAATAATTTTTATCTTTTACTATAAAAGCGAGAATTAAATCTCGCTTTTATCTATTCATCCCAATTATGATATACATCCATTACATCGTCTAAATCTTCTAAATTATCTATTAGTTTTTGCATCCTCTCACTTGCTTTTTCATCTAATTCTATATATGTAGTTGGAACCATTTGAACTGAAGCCTCAACAAATTCTATATTTTCTTTTTCTAAAGCTTCTCTAACAGTTGTAAAATCTGTTGGATCTGTTGTAATTTCGAAACATTCTTCTTCTACCTGAAAATCTTCTGCTCCATTATCTAATGCAAGTAACATTAATTCATCTTCGGATAAATTTACTTTTGTTTTATCTATTACAATTATACCCTTTTTGTTAAACAAATAAGATACACAACCATTTGTTCCTAAATTTCCACCAGCTTTATCAAAAACATGTCTTAAATCAGCTGCTGTTCTATTTTTGTTATCTGTTGATGCATTTACAATTATTGCTACTCCGTTAGGTCCATATCCTTCGTATGTAATTTCTTCATAATTTTCATTACTTGATGAAGCTTTTTTTATTGCGTTATTTATTGTATCATTTGGCATATTTGCTGCTTTACATTTTGCAATTACAGCTTTTAACTTTGAATTTCCAGATGGTTCTGGTCCTCCCTCTTTTACTGCTATTAATAATTCCCTTCCTAATTTTGTGAATATTTTTCCTCTAGCAGCATCTGCTTTTCCTTTTTTTGCTTGTATATTATGCCATTTTGAGTGTCCTGACATGTAAATTCCTCCTTTAAAATTGAAATTGTTTAACTTTATTTTAATAATTCTATCACACTTTTGTTAGTCTGTGTAGTGTTTTATTAAATTTTAAATGTAAAATTTGTATATCCAGCTTATTATTAATATTTTACCATAAACAATAGAATAAATTCAACAAAAAAGGACTATGTCCTTTTTGAAATAAACCGAAGTCTAAAATTAGTCCGTCCAAAAAAGGAAAAAAATTTCTTTCACTTTTTTTCCTTTTTTGGACGGACTAGATTTAGTCTTTTTTTTCTCAAATTTTAAATGTTTTCATTTCTAATTGTTTCAATCGTGTTTTGTTTGTTTATTTTATTCATCGAATATTTCATAATCATAGCTATAAGTAAGAATACAGCTATTATAGATATAATTATTGCAAAAATTGGTAATCTATATTTTAGGCCACTGTTTCCTACTAAGTAATGATATTCTATATATGAAAGTACTATTCCTATAGGAATACCAAACAATAATGATTTTACTCCCATAAACATAGTTTCAAGTCTTATCATTTTAATCTTAACGCATTTAGTATTACTGTAATACTACTAAGTACCATTGCTAAACTTGCAAACATTGGGTTTATTGATATTCCTATAGGCTTTAAAATTCCTATTGCAATTGGTATCATAAGTGTATTATAGAAAAAAGCCCAGAATAAATTTTGTTTAATATTTCTAACTGTCTTTTTACTAATATTAATTAAATTTATAATACTTTGTAAATCATTTCTAGTAAGTATTACAGATGATGAATCCATAGCAATATCAGTACCTGTATTTACACTTACGCCAATATCACATGCAGTTAAAGCAGGACTATCATTTATTCCATCTCCACACATCATTACAAATTTATCTTCACTTTTCAAATCATTTATTATTCGTGCCTTTTCATTTGGCATAACATTTGCAATTACCTTTTTTATTCCGATTGTATAAGCAATTTTTTCAGCAGTTTCTCTATTATCTCCGAGTTAACATTATTGTTTCAATATTATTTTTATTTAAAATAGAAATAACTTTTTTTGCATTTTCTCTCACTATATCATTAATTCCTATAATTGCAATTATTTCTTTATTTAATACAACATATACAATACTGTTTCCGTTCTTTTGAAAGATTTTTTTCATCTTCTAAATGTTCGTTTTCAATTTCATATTTTGAAAGTATTTTTGAATTTCCAATTATAATTTCATCATTTTCTATTTGTGCTTTTATACCTAAACCTGCTATATTTTCAAAATTATTTACACCTAAAATTTCTAATTTGTTCTCTTCTAAATAATCTGTAAAAGCCTTTGCAATTGGATGTGTAGATTTAGTTTCGATACTTCCTATCATTTGCAATAACTTATCTTTAGGAATATCAGTATAATTTATAATTTTTGATATTTTTAATTTTCCATAAGTTAATGTTCCTGTTTTATCAAATACTATTGTATTTACTTTTTGAGCATTCTCTAAAATCTCACTTTTCTTTACCAATATTCCATTTTGTGCACATAAACCTTCAGATATAACAATTGCAAGAGGAGTTGCAAGTCCTAAACTACATGGGCATGCTACTACTAAAACTGTAACAAATGTTGTAAGTGCCATTTCTATTCCCATACCTAAAATTAAATATACCAAAAATGTAATTATACTAATTATTATTACAACTGGAACAAAAATTCCAGATACTTTATCCGCAATTTTTGCAATTGGTGCTTTTGTATTACTTGCTTCTAAAACTAATCTCACAATTTCTGATATTGTTGATTCCTTACCAATTTTTTCTGCTTTATACTCTATATATCCATCATAATTTATACTACCGGCAATAACAGTACTACCTTCTTCTTTTGCCACAGGTTTACTTTCTCCAGTAATAAATGATTCATCCAAATGAGCTTTTCCAACTATAATTTTACCATCTACTGCAATCTTTTCTCCAGGTCTTGATATAACAATATCTCCTTTTTTTATTTCATCTAAAGTTACTTCTTTTTCTATCCCATCAATTTTAATTATTGCTGAATTCGGTGTTATCTTTACTAATTTTTGTATAGCCTCTTTTGTCTTATCTTTACTAATTCCATCAATATATCTACCAAGTTTTATAAAATAAATAACAATAGCAGCTGATTCAAAGTAAAGATTCATAACTAAATCATGTTTCCCTGAAAAAAACATATACATATTGTAAATACTATATAATAGACTTGCTACAACACCTATTCCAACTAAAGTATCCATATTTGGTGTTCTATGAATTAAATTTTTATATCCATTTTTTAATATATCAAATCCATAGCATAAAAATAATATAGTCAATACTAATAAACATACCATATAATTTATAATATTGGTATGTGGATTAAATAATGGTATTACAGGTAAATTTATCATATGTCCCATAGAAATATACATAAGAAAAATTGCAAGTATTGTAAAAATTACGAACTTTACTCTTTCTTTTTTACTTTTACTTTCAATTTTTATTTCCTTAAATTCACCTAAACTCTTAAATCCTGCTTGTTTAACAAAGTCTTCAAGTTTTTCTAAATTTAATATTTTTTCATCATATTTAATGCTAGCATTTGCCATAACTAAATTTACATTTGCTTCAATTACACCTTTTTGTTTATTTAAATATTTTTCTAATCCATTAGAACAAGCAGAGCAAGTCATCCCATCAATAGATAAGATTATCTTTTTCATATATTGTCTCCTTTTATTCCTTTACTTCATAACCTATATCTTCTATTTTATTTTTTATAATTGATTCATCTATTTCTTTATTTAAAGTAACTGTAACAGTTCCAGTAACATGACTAGCACTCACATTTTCCACTCCATCAACTGTTTTTAAAGAATTCTGTACTCTATTTTCACAGCCATTGCACATCATACCTTCTACTTTAAATGTTAATTCTTTCATTATATTTACCCCCTATTTTACAATTATTTATTATATTAATAAAATATCCTTTATAACTTCTCCGGATATTATTAATCCTGCTACTGACGGAACAAATGATACACTTCCTGGTATATGTCTTTTTGTTTTAAGTTCCTCATTAATATCTTGTAAATTTATATTTTTATCCTTATTTATTTCGTCAACCTTTATTGGTTCTTCTTTAGAATATACCACTTTTAATTTACTTATTCCTCTTGCTCGAAGTTCTTTTCTCATAATTTTAGCAAGAGGACATATACTTGTTTTATAAATATCTGTTATTTCAAACATTGTAGGATCTAATTTATTTCCTGTTCCCATACATGATATTATAGGTATGTTTAATCTATTTGCCCTAATAACTAATTCTATTTTTGCTGTTACTGTATCAACTGCATCTACAATATAATCTATGGATTTATCTAATATTTCCTTACTATCTGGCATAAAAAATTCTTGATATATTTCTACATTTGCATTTGGATTTATTTCTAATATTCTTTCCTTTGCAACTTCAACTTTAGGTCTTCCAATTGTCTTTTTTGTAGCAATTATTTGTCTATTAAGATTACTCAAAGAAATTGTATCATTGTCTATTAATATAAAATTTCCAACTCCAGCTCTTACTAAACCTTCTACTACAAAAGACCCCACTCCACCAATTCCAAATATAGCTATTTTTGATTGGCTTAGTTTATTTACTGCATCTTTTCCAATTAATAATTCTGTCCTAGAAAACTGACCTGACATTTTATTTTATCTCCCGCTATTGTAATTTTTAATTAAATATATTACATCATTTAGTATTTCTAAATTTATTATCTTAATCACACTTAATGTTGCTTATATATATCTGATAAAAGAATATCTGAATATCCACCATATTCATCTTTTAATTTTAGTTTTACATTTCCCATATTCTCTTCATCTGTATTTGATAAATCTACATTTTCACAATATTTATTTAATATATTTTGCAATTCCTCTTTTGTAATTTCTTCCCCATCTTTTCTTATCTGCTTTGCCACTATATCCTCATATATTATTTCTATTACCTGTCCAAGATCTGTTTGCTTTGCTGCTTTTTTTGTTGTATTAAATAATCCTCCATTTATTGCAATACTCACAGACACTGTTACCAGTATTAACATTATTATAATTGTTATTACTAAAGCTATTAAAGTGATTCCTTTTTTAGAAGTAAATTTTATTCTCTCTTTTAACATTTGTTCTCTCCTTCAAATTCTTTCGTAATCAAACTATTTGAACTTATTTTATTATAAATAATTAAATATTTAATGTCAATATTCCTTACTATAAATTCGTTAATTTTACATTACTTGATCAGATTAAACAAAAGCAATCCCAAAAATAAGGATTGCTTTTTATTTAATTTATGATAGTGTATAATTCAGTGTGTAAATTTTAAAATAAATTTATGCACTGAATTTTTATGTGCGGAAAGAAGGAAAAA
>CANPYN010000054.1 GCA_947588635.1 uncultured Clostridia bacterium | reverse complement strand
TTATGTCTTTTATTTTATTACAGAATAGCAAAAAAAACAATATTTTGTAGAAAAATAAACTTAAAAAATAAAATAAAAATAAATTGCAATTAAACATTTTTAATAGAATAAATATAGAAATTTTACAAAAGTGTGATAAAAAGTTTAAAAAACGTTGCAAAAGTGTGATAAAAAGTGTAAAAAACGTTGCAAAAATGTGATAAAAAGTGTAAAAAACGTTGCAAAAATGTGATAAAAAGTCTAAAAAATGTTGCAAAAATGTGATTTTATTATAATTAATATAAAATTAGAATATATTCATAAAGGAAACTAATAAAAATGGAAACATTTATAATGGATAAATTAATAAAATATAAAAAACAAAGGAATTTTGGAAATTAAGGCAAGCCCTGAAACAACTGAAACTGAACACTTAGAGCAGAAAATCAAATTCGTAAGAGAACTGATAAAAATATAAGAAATGCCACAGGTAATATGCAAACAAGATGCACAGAATATGCACTCAATATGCAGAAATGCAGTAAGAGTGCATTTTTCACATTATAAGCAAATAATAACACTTTCGGTTCATTGCATTAAGTGAAGAACGGAAAACTAGGTAAGAAGGAAATAACGGATCAGGTGTAAGAGTTCTTATCATAACTCTAACACGACAAAACAGGCATTGGGAAACTTGGGTAAAAATTTCTAAAACTTTTTCTATAAAAGTAAAAATAATCATAAGAATACATATAAATAAGAGTTTCAAAAAATCAAGGTTTAAAAATAACCACCCAAACTACCCAAAATAGAAATAAGTCAATATATATAAATAATTTCCTTAACCACCCAAACCAAAGTGGAGCGTTGGGCAAAAGCCCATAAGCGAAACGCAAATCATCCAAAAACAAAAACAAACTGGCGGTATAACTGCGATAGCAGTTATAATTCTCGCGTTTCGACAAGCGAGAATAGACAGGCTACGAAGCCCAACCCTATAATAAATAATGAGAAAATCAAAGACTTTCAGATAAAAAGATAAAAAATTTTTCTCAAATGCATATACAACAGCGAACATTTGTACTATAATAATTATAGGAGGTGATATAAATGGAAAATAATGAAATCTTGTCAGCAATGTATGATAGAATACTTGAAGACATACCACCAACGAAAAAATACAATAAATTAATGGAACAATTTGAAGAAGAAAAGAAAAAATTTGTAGATAATATTGCTGAACAAAATGCTGAAACTTTGGAAAAGTTGTTAAGCATTCAATTTCAAGCAGATGATGAACTTGATAAGCAAATATTTGCAAAAGGCTTTTCAATAGCATTTAAACTTTTTGTTGAACTAATCTATAATGAAGAAAGAGATGTTTAAATAGGAATAGACATCTCTTTAATTTTAACTTTTTGAATTTTTAATGTAACGGATAAGGTCAGATACAATCGCCTTGTCCTCCCCCTTGAATAATTCAAGAGAGTTAGTAATAAAAGAGTCAACATTGTTTTCAGGTGGTGTAACAATATCAGAGAACAACGCATTTGTATCAACTTTAAGAACTTTGCAAATATCAACTAATGTTTGAATACTCATTCCAGTTTTTCCATTTTCTAATAAGGAAACAAAATTCACAGATTTTTGTAAATCACTGGCAAGGCTTTCTTGACTCATACTTCTTAATAGTCGAATTTGTCTGATATTTCTACCAAGAATTTCTAAAACATTGGACTTTTCCATAAAATACACCTCTCAACAGCATTGTACCCAACAATAATACTTTATAGAAGAAAATAATACTTGAAAATGTATAAACACCACTTGAAATATTAAAGTAATTATGATAGAATAGGAGATGATAAAAAATGTGCTTAAAGAAAAATCAAGGAATACCAGTTCGCTGCTATCATTGTGGTAGATACATATATGAAAACATAAAAACTGGAAGAACTGGATGCAGAAACTCAAAATGTAGAGGATACCTTTGGGGCAGTAAGAATTTAAGCGAAGATATGTTAAGAAAAGTAGTAAGATAATTTGGAAAGCGTGAAGATAAAAAATTAACCTTTTTCATAACCAGTATATAAAGTATATATATATACGAACAAGAAAAAGGTTAATATAATCGTTCTTTCGCAAATGGAGTACAAAGGTAATCTATGAGGAGGTGGAAACACACAAAAGGGTTAATAATTAAGTAGTAATATATGAAAAAATAGAAAATAGAAAGGAATGAAGAAAAAATGAAACTAAAAGTGAAAAGTGTAATAATTTTTATGATAGCATTGTTAGTAATACTAATTGGTACAACAAATGTTAAGGCAACCGAAGTAACGGAAGAAACACTAGAAAAGATTGAAAAAATATTCCCAACTGAAATAAGTCTTGATATACCAGAAATTCAATATGAAAAAGCAGAAAAAAATATAAAAAATCAAATAATTAAAAAATTAAAAGATAGCAACATAACAATCAAAGAAAATGAAATAGAGGTCTTTTATCATCCACTTGAAAGTATGAATATAAAAGATGATTATAATTTTTATACATGTGAGATTAGTATTTTTGAACAACCTTATAAAAGAGTAAAATTAATATACAATAATACTAATAAACGAAATGCAACTGTTGAGAAAGAAATAAAAAATTTAAAAATTGAAAAACAAAGATATCATGAAGTAGATGTAAGCTTTAAAAGTTCATATGAGGCAGTTATAGAAAAACACTATAAAAGTTTAATAAATGATAAGTCATTAAATATTGTTGCCTATATTAGTTCTGGAGGAGTTGATGGCGATATATGGAACTTCGTAACTTATAGCGGAACTAAAATAGCAATATTCAAAGATGGAATTTTGTATGATATAAGAAGTATGGGATATGAAATGTTTATTCCAGTTATAGTAATTCCAAATTCAGTAAAAGAAGAAAAAGTTAATAGTTACATAACTAGTAAACTGAAAGAAAATGGTAGTAACATAGAAGATGTTGTTAGTATAAAAAAAGGAGCAACAATAAAGGAAGATAATTGGACAAAAACAATACAAGATGGTTACACTGTTGAACTAAAACTTAATAAAGATTACGATTATTATAGAGTAAATAAATACATCATAGTTCGTAGAGAACAAGAAAAGAAAGATATATCAAAATATGCCGTAAGTAAAATATCAAATCAAACATATACAGGAAAAGACATAAAGCCATCAGTAAAAATTTCAGGTTTGAAAAATGGAACAGATTACACAATATCATATAAAAATAATAAAAATACAGGAAAAGCGACAATAACAATAACAGGAAAAGGAAACTACAAGGGAACAATAACAAAATATTTTTATATAGTTCCAAAAAAAGTAACAGGACTAAAAGTAAAAAGTCAATCAACAAGTTCAATAAAGTTAAGTTGGAAAAAATCATCAGGTGGAGTTTCAGGGTATAAAGTATATTCATATAATTATAAAAAGAAGAAATGGCAATATGTAGGAAAGACATCAGGAACATCATATACAATAAAAAAATTAAAAGTAGCAACAACATATAAATATAGAGTTAGAGCATATAAAACAATAAGTGGAACACAATATTTTGGTGCATATACATCATCACTAAAAACATCAACCAAAACATCAACACCAAAAATATCAAAAATATCAAGCAAGAGCAAAAAAGCAACTTTAAGTTGGAAGAAAGTAAGTGGAGCATCAGGGTATGAAATATATATGGCAACAAGCAAAAAAGGAAAATACAAAAAAGTGAAAACAATAAAAAGCGGAAAAACAATAAAATATACAAAGAGTAGTTTGAAGAAAAAGAAAACATACTACTTTAAAATAAGAACATATAGAACAATTAGTGGAAAGAAAATATATAGTTCATATAGCAAAGTCAAAAATATAAAAGTAAGATAAATTCATATAAATCAAAAATGAAAATAGGTTCAGCACCATAAAAGGTCTTGAACCTTTTTCTTTTGTCCCATATAACTATAAGAATAATCTTAAACAAGTGAAGATAGTCCAGAAACAAAAATAATAACAAAAGTATAATACTATACCTATAACTAAATCAAAAGCCTTAATAACTAAAATGAAGATTAATAGAAAAAGTAGATCTACTCTTTCCCTACTTCGAGAAAATTAGTAAACTAGTAGTGAAGAAAAAGTTTTGTGAGGTGGGAACAATGGGAAAAGAAAAAGATACTGGTTAAAAAGATTTAAGATTTTTCGAGCAGATACAACAATGGGAAAAAACACTCATTTGTCGATAATAATAAGAAATGAAAGGAGAAAGAAAAAATGTTAATTATAGTTAAAGACTCTCCACTAACAGAAAACATAAAAGCAGAAACATATAAATACTCTGCTTGGTTTAAGATAATGAATAGAATAAGTAATTTAATACAAGAACTGGAACAAATAGACAACCACTTGACACAATATGACACAGAACTGATAAGAATAGATACAACAGAGCAAATTAATACAATACTTGATAGAATAGAAGAAACAATTCAATATGCAAAAGATATAACTTGGAAAGAAAAACCATTTTGGCAGACTGGCGACATAGAAAGAGTAATAGATGGTGAAACAAGAAGAAAATTAAAAAGACTAAAATAAAAATAAATAAAGTAAGGGCATTCTTCAATAACGAAGTTTGCCCTTTTTTGCACCCATTTTTCCAGACACGCTAACTTTTCTAAAACCAAAAAGAATATAACTAACGTAAAAGTAGCGTGTAATAAGAGAAGATAAAAAGCCACGCTCCTTTTCCCTTAATAATAAGATTTTTGACAGAATAGAAAAAACTAACTAAGTGATTGAAAAAATTTTTTCTCTTAGAGCCACAATGAATATATCAAATTTAGCTCTAAAAATGAGATGGTTTTTTAAAAAAGCTATCGTTATATGTAAGGGAGAGTTATCTTTAATAGCTTTTGAAAGAATAAAAAGAAAGGAGGTGTACAAGAATGACAAAAAGATACAAAAATAAAATGCCAGATAAACCTGCACCAGATGAGCAAGCAACAGTTTACCCTTTTAATAACAACAAACAGTTTGACCTTGAAACTAGAAAATATCAAGATTTAAGCCATATAACTCTATACAAGAGAATAGATGGTAACAAAATGCTTAATGAGTCAACTGGCGAGATAATAGACATCAAGATAAAAGAGAAAAGAGTGGGTAGAGCAGTTTTCCGTACAATGAAAGTTGTATACAGAGTTATAAAGAATAACTTTGACGGAACAAAGTCAGAAATCTTAATAATCTTAGAGTTTGACGAACCAATAACAGATATAGAAAAACTAAATAAACTAATCAAAAGCGTTATAGAGAAATTAAAAAGAAAGTTAGTAGAGATAGTTTTTATAAGAGTTTTGGTTTACCGAGAAGAAAACAAGCCAGAAATAGAAATCTGGGTTAAAAAAGCTGACGACTCTAAAATAGAAATAACACAAGAAGAAATAGAACAACTTTGGAAAGAACGGAAAAGCAAGAATAAAGAATATAACTAAAAAGAATATAGACTACCTTGCAAGTTACTTCAAAAGAAATATAGAAATGGACCTCTACCCCACTGGAATAAAAATATACTCTACATCAAAGGACATAAAGAAAGTTGTTCCAATAGTAATGACCTATGAAAATGCAGAAAAACTTGTAGCAGGTTATACACCAACATATAGAGGAGCAGTAAGTATAACTGAAACGATAGAAGATGCAGAAGAAGAAATACAGCACATTACTTATGAAAGTTTTGAACTGGAAGAAACCAAAAGAAAAATCAAATCTTGTAAGACAACAAAACCAGTAAAAGCAAAAGGAAATTTTGCAAAGAGGTTTAAGGAACAAGCTGAACAAAACTACAAGATAATAAAAGAACTAGCAGAAAATCCAAAGTGCTGGGTAACTGTAACCAGACTAAATATAGACTGGTACGAAACAACTAGCAAAGGAAAAAAGAAAGTACCAACAAGAAGAAATGCAGAAGAAACAATAATGTTTCTAGAAGCAGTTAATGAAAGAATTAAATAATAAAATTTAGGAGGAAAAGAAAATGTTAAACGTTTTAAGTAATGAAAAAGCAACATCAATAGCAGTTGCAGGAGAAACAATAAGACAATCATATAATGAGGACAAGAGGGACGATATAACTTATTACTTGTCCAAACATATAGACCAAGTATATAACGACTTGGGTTGGAACGAAAATCTAAACTGGACTAACAGACAAAGAGAAATCTTATACGGAAAAATAAAAGAAGAAGTCGACCAAATAAAAGAGCAAGTAAAAGAAGTTGAGCTGATGACAAAACAAGAAAAAGAAATAGAAGAAATAAATCAGCAGTTAAAAGTTACACCAGTTGCAAATATAACAGTAGAGTTTGCAGATAAAGGACAATTCAGCATAGTCAATACCAAAACGAAGCAAGTAATAACAACTAATACTGCTGAAGTAATAAAATCAACTCTTGCAGTAATGAGCACGATACAACCTATAAGCGAAAACAATAATCAAGTGTAGATGGTGGAGGTTTCGACCTCCCCTACATTAAATAATAAAAGAAAAGAGGTAAAGTAAAATGAGTAAAAAACAAAGAAACAAAAAAGAAAATAATAAAATCAATGAGGAAAAGAAAATGAATATAATAGAACAACACCAAGCATTTTATGAAGAACAATTTGAAAAAGATAGATTGTTAATAATACAGACTGTTAGAGAAAAAAGAATGGAAGATATAAGAATGTGGAGAGAAAAATTTGAAAAAGAAATGGAAGATCCATCAGAAGAAGTTCAAGAAATAAATAAAGAAATTAGTATAAATACAACAAAGAAACAAAGGAATGAAATAATATGCAAAGTAATAAAAGAAAAAGCTGAACAAAATTATAAAATGCTAAAAGATATAGAAAAACAAAATCCTAACTGTCCAGTATCTGTAATAAGAACCAACATAGATGTATGTATAATAGTAAATAAAGAAGATGGAATGCCAATATTTAAAGGAGACATAGCAACAGCAATACATAAATTAAAAAAGTATATAAAAGATGGAATAACAGTACAAGGAACTGATATGATATATCAAGATATGGATGACGAAATAACACCAAAGGAACAAATGAAAATTCTTGCAAAAGTGGAAAAAGGGTTAAGAAAATCACAAAATAACTGGATGAAAATAGAAGCAGTTCCAGAAATAAATAAGTGGATAGTCATAGAGAGAAGAACTAATATAGTAAGATTTATAGCATCGCCAGAAAAGATGTATAAAATAATAATATAATGAACGAAATGTATGAAAAAACGTACGGAAGAAAAATAATTAAAACAATAAAAGGGCAAAATCATAAAAAAGATAAAAAATAATCAAAAATGACTAGTCAAGAACAAAAGTTTGATATATAATAAGTATAGGAAAACTAGATATATCAACGCATACAAGGAGTATAATAAAAGGTTTTGCCCTCTTGAAAGGAGGAAAAAGAAGTAATGAATGAAATAAAAATAGAAAGAAATGTGTCAATACAAGAGGCAGCAAAAGAAATGGGAAAAAGTTTACAATGTATAAGAATAGGACTACAAAGAGATTTGTTCGATTTTGGTTTTGCTCAGAAGATACCTGGAAGTGAGAAATATACATACTATATAAACCCAAGAAAGTTCTTCTCTTACATAGGTAAAGAATTACCAATGAAATATAGAGAACCAGAAGAACAAACTGCAAATGTAAAATATACAATAATAACTGACCCATCATTTGCAAGAAATATAAGTTGGAGGTAATGAAGAAATGAGAAAACCTAATGGATTCGGTGGAATAGTAAAGAACGGAGGAGCAAGACGAAAACCATACCAGTTAAGAAAAACAATAGGATATACAGATGAACGGAAAGCAATTATATGAAACGATAGGCTGGTATAAAACAAGAGAAGATGCTGAAATAGCACTAGCAGAATATAATAAAAACCCATATAACCTAGATAATATAGTAACATTTGAAGAATTATATAATCAATGGAGCAAGAAACATTTTCTAGAAATAAATGAAGTAACTGCTAATGGTTATAAGAACTCAATGAAACATTGTCAAAGTCTTTACAATATAAAAGTTCCTAATATAAGAATAATGCAATTACAAGAAATCATAGACAACTGTCCAAAATACTCAATAAGAAAGCAATTAAGAGTCTTTTTCAATATGATATATAAGTTTGCAGTAAAATCACAAATTGTTGGACCTGAATATAATAAACTATCACTAGAAGTTGGTAAGGAAGTTAGAGTCCACGAAAAGATACCATTTACAGATGAAGAAATCAAGAAAATAAAAGAAAATGTCGGAAAGATACCATACATAGAAACAATTTTGATGTTGTGCTACTCTCGGAATGAGGATACAAGAACTGCTAAATATGGAAACAGCTAATACTCATATAGACGATAGATACTGCATAGGTGGAGAAAAAACTGAAAGTGGCAAGAATAGAGTCATACCAATACATAAAGATACAAAGGAATTTTTCGAGAAATACTATAACCCAGAGAATAAATATCTGCTAACAATGGATGGTAAGAAAATCAGTTACCCAACATACATAAGGAAAATCTGGAACCCAATTATGGAAGAACTAGAAATAAAGGTACATCATACACCTCACGAATGCCGTCATTTTTGCATAACTAAACTACGAAAAGCAGAAGGAGTTTCAGAGACACTAGTAAAAAGAATAGTGGGACATATAACCTATACAGGTGGAGATGTAACTAATAGATATACACATACCTCAATACAAGAGTTGGTGGACGCAATAGACAAGATATAACTCATAAGTAAAACACGCTTGCTTTTCTAATATAAAAGTTAATATAATTAAGGGAAAACCAGCGTGTTTTCCATAGTGAGAAATATAATACGCTAGTTTTTCGTTAATAAAAGAGAATAACTGGAAGAAAAATAAACATCTAAATAATCAAAAAATAAGTTGTAAAATCATCAAAAATGAGATAAAATAAATAATGATAAAAAGTCATAAAAAACTGATAAAAACGGGGTAGAATTAGGTAAAACTATGCTCGTACTATGCAAAATAAGGCTGAAAAGGCTTGACATAGGCTACTAGTTTTTTATAAAATAAAATAATAAATATATCATTATTCTTAATTGAATATATAGATAAGTTTATATAATTATTTTATATACCTAGATTTAATATAATGTGAAACAATATTTTAAAAATATTATAAAAAAGTTTCACATTTGGAATATTTAAAAAAAATATATAATGCTTGT
>CANPYN010000053.1 GCA_947588635.1 uncultured Clostridia bacterium | reverse complement strand
TCCGGCATCTGCTTCGTAGTCCTTCTTCCGGGAGACAAAAGGGTTAATATATATTTTTTATATTGAACCTTTTATCTGCCTGTCTGCATTGGAAATTCAGAGCAGGCCCTTTTTCTTCGGGCGGACAGGGTCGTCCGCCCCTACAGTGTTTGTTACATATTATGTTTAATAATATTTATACCCTATTTAATTTTATTATAATTATTTTGTTTTTTCTTGTCAATAAATTTTCTATTTTGTCATCTATTTTTTATATTTCTGTAATATGTTTGTAATATTTAAGAATATCTATAGAACAACAGTGTGTTTTTTTGGTGTCAGACTATTTAAATTTATTTTAAAGCCCACGCTCGTTGTTCGCCCGCCAAAATTTTGAAAAAATTTTGTGTGGAATATTTGCGAAGCTTTGTTGAATAGGGAAAATCTGAGATTTTTCTATACAATAAAAAGATGTTACTATAGAACTATGAAATCCTATAATAACATCCATACTGGCTGGGGTGGTAGGATTCGAACCTACGAAATGTCGGAGTCAGAGTCCGATGCCTTACCGCTTGGCGACACCCCAATATTTAATTACAATTAATAATGAATAATGAACAATTATTTAATAATAATTATCCACTATTCATTATTATTTATTTCTTCTTTTATCTATTCAATCCTTTTCTTCCTGGATATATTGCTAAATCTCCTAACTCTGCTTCTATATTTAATAGTCTATTATATTTTGCAACTCTATCTGTTCTACATGGTGCACCTGTTTTTATTTGTCCTGCATTTGTAGCTACAGCAACATCTGCAAGTGTTGTATCTTCTGTTTCCCCTGAACGATGTGATACAACTGCTGTATATCCATTTTTCTTTGCAAGTTCAATTGCATCTAATGTTTCTGTTAATGTTCCTATTTGATTTAATTTTATTAATATACTGTTTGCTGTTTTATTATCTAATCCTTTTTGTAATCTTTTTATATTAGTTACAAAGAGATCGTCTCCTACTAGTTGTAGTTTATCTCCTAATGTATCTGTTAGCTTTTTCCATCCTTCCCAATCTTCTTCTGCTAAGCCATCTTCTATAGATACTATTGGATATTTATTTGATAAATCTGTTAAATATTTTATCATTTCATCTACTGATTTTAATTCATCTGTTTTCCAGAAATAATAGCTTCCTTCTTTTCCTATTTTTTTAGCTTCATCATACATTTCTGTACTTGCAACATCTAATGCTAATACTACATCTTCACCTGGTTTGTATCCAGCTTCACTAATTGCTTCTACTATAAGTTTTAATGCTTCTTCGTCACTTGATAGGTTTGGTGCGAATCCACCTTCATCTCCTACACCTGTTGATAAACCTTTTGATTTTACTACTTTTTTCAATGTATGATATATTTCTGCTGACATCCTTAAACATTCATTAAAAGTTTTTGCTCCAACTGGCATTATCATAAATTCTTGAATATTTACAGTATTATCTGCGTGTTTTCCACCATTTAATATGTTCATCATAGGAACTGGCATTGTTTTTGCATTTGTTCCTCCAATGTATTTATATAAACTCATACCTAATGAGTTTGCTGCTGCTTTTGCTACAGCAAGTGATACTCCAAGTGTTGCATTTGCTCCAAGTTTACCTTTATTTTCTGTTCCATCTATTTCTATTAATTTTTTGTCTATTTCTACTTGATCAAATACATTCATTCCTTCTAATTCTTTTGATATTATTTCGTTTACGTTTTGGACTGCTTTCAAAACGCCTTTTCCTAAATATCTTGATTTGTCTCCATCTCTTAATTCTACTGCCTCAAAACTTCCTGTTGATGCTCCTGATGGAACCATTGCTACTCCATTTGTTCCTTCCTCTGTAATTACCTCAACTTGTACTGTTGGGTTTCCTCTAGAGTCTAATACCTCTAATGCTTTTACTTCTTCAATTGCTAAATATTCCTTCATGAATATTCCTCCTTTAAAATTTTATATATATGCAATAGGTACATAGCTTAACAAAATTCAATATGTTTAACTATTCTCCTATTATAAACTTAATTATTCTAAATCTTCATATTCTTCTTCGTCTTCTTTTACTATCCATTCCTTATTTTTTTTATAGAAATCTTTAAGTGATATTTTTAAATTTTTAAAACTTGCAACTGGTACATCTTCTGTTATATCGTATTCTCCAAATGTATTATATATTTCTTCTTTGTCATCATACACAAAAGTAAATATTTTTTTATCATTTGGTTCTATAATCCAATATTCATTTACCCCATATTTTTGATATAAAGTATATTTTCTAAATCTATCATGTACTAAGTTAGATGGGGATGCTATTTCTATTATAAAATTTGGTGTACCTTTTACATAGTTTTTTTCATATTTATTTAAATCACATAGTACAAAGATATCTGGTTGCACAACAGTATCCCAATCTTTTCTATCTTTACTTTTACTAAAAACAATATCAAATGGTGCAACAAATGGCTTGCATGGTTTGTCCTTAAAAAATTCCCTTAACTGTCCTGCAATTTCCAATAAAATCATCTGATGTATTCCTCTTGGGCTACTCATTAAGTATAAATCTCCATCCATTATTTCGTATCTTTCATTAGTTTTATTTCTAATATTTTCTAATTTTTCATAATTATATTTTTTTAATTTCCTTGCTAAATTTTCCATATTTTTTTCCTCCATATTTCAATTTAGCCCCCTTTCAAAATTTGCAAAGCAAATTTTGTACTATTCACTCTTAATTATTCACTACTCATTATTCATTTTTTAGTACGAGTAATACTTGCCCATACATAGAATATTATCTTGTAACTTTTATTTAAATTTTTTATTGTATAGGAAAAATCTGCTTTTATCTTGACCCCATATAAGATTTTTCTGTATACAACAAGGTTAGGCAACCTTAATGCGCCCGAACGAAGTGAGTGGCATATATTTCGCGCTTGCTTACAAAGGCTAACTTAGCGAAATGCCTTTCTTATTTTTCTAATAAACTTTCGCCTGTCATTTCTGCTGGTTTTTCTATTCCCATAATATCAAGCATTGTTGGTGTAAGGTCAGCAAGTCTACCTTCTTTTAATTTTGCTTCTTTTCCTACTAATATTAATGGTACTACATTTGTTGTATGTGCTGTGTGTGGTTCGCCTGTAGCATAATCTATCATTTGTTCTGAATTTCCATGGTCAGCTGTAATTAACAAAACTCCTCCATTATTTTCTACTGCTTCTACAACTCTTCCAACACATTCATCTATTGTTTCTAATGCTTTTATTGCAGCATCTAAATTTCCTGTATGTCCAACCATATCTGGATTTGCATAATTTAATATTATAGAATCATATTTTTTAGAATTTATTGCATCTACAACATTATCAGTTACTTCTATGGCACTCATTTCTGGTTTTAAATCATATGTTTCTACTTTTGGTGATGGAATTAAAATTCTATCTTCTCCTGGATATTGTTTTTCTTCTCCACCATTAAAAAAGAAAGTTACATGTGCATATTTTTCCGTTTCTGCAATTCTAAGTTGAGTCATACCTTTTTTAGCTAAAATTTCTCCAAATGTATTTTTAATTTCATCTTTTTTAAAAGCTACGTGAACGCCTTTAATTGTTTCATCATAATTAGTAAAACATACATAGTATAATGGAAAATATTTTCTTTCAAATCCATCAAATTCTTTATCTACTAAACTTCTAGTAATTTCTCTTGCTCTATCTGGTCTAAAGTTAAAAAATATTACTGAATCATTTTCTGAAATAGTTGCAATTGGTTCACCATTATTGCAAATTAATGTTGGAACTACAAATTCATCAAATACTTCTTTTTGATATGATTTTTCTATTGCTATACTAGCACTTGCTTCTTTTTCTCCATTTCCATTAACAAGAGCATCATATGCTTTGCTTACTCTTTCCCAACGTTTATCTCTATCCATTGCGTAAAATCTACCAGTTATACTTGCAATTTTACCTACGCCTTTTTCTTCCATTTTATTTTCTAATTCTGCTATATAGGTTTCTGCCGATAATGGAGGTGTGTCTCTTCCATCTAAAAAGCAATGTACATATACATCCTCAAAATCTTTTCTTTTTGCAAGTTCTAATAAAGCATATAAATGTCTAATATGGCTATGTACACCACCATCTGATAGTAATCCCATTATATGCAATTTAGAATTGTGCTTTTTACAATTATCTATTGCACCTACTAATTCTGGAATACTGAAGAAATCGCCATCTTCTATAGATTTTGTTATTCTTGTTAGTTCTTGATATACAATTCTTCCTGCACCAATATTAGTGTGTCCTACTTCTGAATTTCCCATTTGTCCGCTCTGGTAGTCCTACATCTAATCCGCTAGTTTTTATTGTTGTTGTAGGATTTTGTTTCATTAGTTTATCTAAAACTGGTGTATTTGCAAGTTTTACTGCATTTCCATCTTCTCTTTCGTTTATTCCAAATCCATCTAATATCATAAGCATTGTTAATTTCTTATCCATAATTATATCTTTCCTCATCTTCCTTTAGTAAATTTTGATTATTTTTAAATGTTTCCTCAAGTGATATTTCTAATCCTTTAAATATAGTAGATTTTATTTTTTCTTTTATTTTATAAATTTTAGGTAATGTATAAACATTATCCTTACTTAATATATACACATATGCTGCTCCTTCTTCAATGTCTATTATCCAATATTCTCTTACACCATATTTTTGATATAAATGATATTTATCAAATTTATCATGTAATTTATCATATTTAGATAAAATTTCTATCACTAAGTCTGGAGCTCCTTCTATTTTATCTTGTATTTTATTATGGTCACATACTACCATTAAATCTGGTTGTACTACATTTTTTGATTTTCTTCCTTTTGCATCAAGTCTTACATCTAATGGTGAAATAAATGGCATACATTTCTTATTTTTAAAAAATTTTTTCATTTGTTCTGCCATATCTAATAAAATAACTTGATGTTTTGTTACTGGACTAGACATTAAATATAATTCTCCATCAATTATTTCATATCTGTTTCCATCATCAATTTTTTCTAAGTCTTCATAAGTATAACTTTTCTTTTCTTTATATGCTAAATTCTCCATATTTTTCTCCTTCATATTTTAAATTTAGCCCCCTTTTAAAATTTACAAAGCAACTTTGTATTATTTTTTTAATTATTTATTTTTTCGGGCGGACAGGGTCGTCCGCCCCTACAGTTTTTTCAATAATTTTGCTCCTAATGCTTTTATTTGCAAGTTGCCTTAGGGTACCAACCCCTACACATTGTAATTTACTATCTTTGCAAATTCTGTGCTATCCAAACTTGCTCCGCCTACTAATCCACCATCTATATCTGACATCTCAAATAAGTCTTTTGCATTTCCAGATTTTACACTTCCACCATATTGTATTATAACACTTTCTGCAACTTCTTTTCCATATATTTTTTCAATTTCTTCTCTAATCCATTTAATAGTTTCATTTGCATCTTCTTTTGTGGCTGTTTTTCCTGTTCCGATTGCCCAAATTGGTTCATAAGCTATAATAGTTTTTTCTACTTCTTCATTTTTAAGTCCTTCTAATGCAAGTTTTGTTTGAGTAGTTACAACCTCTTTTGCCTTTCCATTTTCTCTTTGCTCTAAACTTTCTCCTACACATACAATTGGTTTTAATTCCAAGCTAAGTGCTTTTTTTAATTTTTTATTTACCGTTTCATCAGTTTCGCCATAATATGCTCTTCTTTCTGAATGTCCAATTATTACATATTCTACACCTATTGATTTTAACATTTCTCCTGAAACCTCTCCTGTATATGCACCTTTCTCCTCATAATGCATGTTTTGTGCTCCTATTTTTATATTTGTATCTTGAGTATGTAGCAAGCTATAGAATAAGTCTGTATATGGAACGCATAATATTACTTCATTTTCTGTATTCTTTACAAGTGGTGCAAGTTCTGAAATAAATTCCATAGCCTCGTTTGGTAATTTGTTCATTTTCCAATTTCCAGCAATTACTTTTTTTCTCATAGAATTATCTCTCCTTAATTTTTTTTAGTCGTCCAAGGGTGCAACCCCCTACACGTTTTCATTTATATATAATAGATCAAAATTAGTATATTGTGCATTTTTTAAATAATTAAAATGCGCAAAATACTGATTTTTATTTGTTTTGAAGGCAGTCTATTCCTGGAAGAACTTTACCTTCCAAAAATTCAAGTGATGCTCCACCACCTGTTGATATATGTGTCATTTTATCTGCTAATCCTAGTTTTTCAATCGCAGCTGCTGAATCTCCTCCACCAATTATTGTTGTAGCATCTAAATTTGCTAATATTTTTGCAACTTCATTTGTTCCAACAGCAAATTTTTCAAATTCAAATACACCTAATGGTCCGTTCCATACAACGGTTTTTGCATTTTCTAAAACATGTTTAAAAGCTTCTATTGTTTTACTACCAATATCTAATCCCATATAACCATCTGGGATTTCATTCGATGCTACCTCTATATAATCTACTTCATTAGAAAATTCTTTTGCAACTTTGTTATCAACTGGCAATAATAACTGTACTCCTTTTGCTTTAGCTTTTTCTAAAAGACTTTTTGCTAAATCTATTTTATCCTCTTCACATATTGATGTACCTATATTTAATCCTTGTGCTTTAAAGAAAGTATAACTCATTCCTCCACCAATTATCAATGTATCAACTTTATCTATTAAATTTTCTATTACTCCTATTTTATCTGAGACCTTTGCCCCACCAAGTATTGCAACAAATGGTCTTTTAGGATTTTCTAAGGCTTCACCTAAAAATTCTAACTCTTTTTCAATTAAAAATCCTGAAACTGCTGGTAAATAATCTGCAACTCCTGCAGTTGAACTATGTGCTCTATGTGATGTTCCAAAAGCATCATTTACATATACTTCTGCAAAACTTGCAAGTGCTTTTGAAAATTCGCTGTCATTTTTTTCTTCTTCACTATGAAATCTAACATTTTCAAGGAGAATAGCTTCACCTTC
The DNA here is from genome assembly GCA_947588635.1 of uncultured Clostridia bacterium. GTDB lineage: Bacteria > Bacillota > Clostridia > TANB77 > CAG-508 > CAG-452. The sequence goes on along the minus strand of CANPYN010000053.1, from coordinate 2,271 downwards.
TTTTATATTTGATACAAGTCTTTTTGCATCTTCACCTATAACATCTTTTGCTAGTTTTACTTCTTTTCCTAATAATTTTGATAACTCTTTTGCTACTGGTTTTAATGAATATTTAGGATTAACTTCCCCTTTAGGTCTTCCTAAATGTGAGCAAAGTATAACTTTAGAATTATTTTCTAACAAATATTGTATGGTAGGAATAGCTGCTCTTATTCTTCTATTGTCTGTAATTTCTCCTGTTTCTTTATCTAAAGGTACATTAAAATCGCATCTAACTAATACTTTTTTACCCTTAACATCTATATCCCTTACAGTTTTCTTATTCATGTTTTTCATTCCTTTCATTTGTATGAGTCACTATCTTTAAGTGACCCACGGGCTACCGAAATCGGTAGCCACTACAGTTCTTGAATAGGAAAAATCTCAGATTTTCCCTAATAATATATTTATTTATCTAATTCTGCAAAATATTTTATTGTTCTTACCATTTGACTTGTATATGAATTTTCATTATCATACCAAGCAACTACTTGAACTTGATACATGTCATCAGATATTTTTGTTACCATTGTTTGTGTACTGTCAAACAAAGATCCATAAGTAATTCCTATAATATCTGATGATACTAATGGTTCTTCAGTATATCCAAAAGATTCACTTGATTGTGATTTCATTGCTTCATTTATTTTTTCTACTGTTATATCTTTTCCTTTAACAACTGCTATTAATATTGTTGTTGATCCTGTTGGAACTGGAACTCTTTGAGCAGATCCTATTAACTTACCATTTAATTCTGGAATAACTAAGCCAATTGCTTTTGCAGCTCCTGTTGAATTAGGAACAATATTCATTGCAGCAGCTCTTGCTCTTCTTAAGTCTGCTTTTCTGTGTGGACCATCTAATAACATTTGATCTCCTGTATATGCATGAACTGTTGTCATTATTCCTGATTGAATAGGTGCAAAATCATTTAATGCTTTTGCCATAGGTGCTAAACAATTTGTTGTACATGATGCTGCAGATATTATTTTATCTTCTGATGTTAATACATTTTCATTAACTCCAAAAACTACTGTTGGTAAATCTTTTCCAGCAGGTGCAGATATAACTACCTTTTTTGCTCCTGCCTTAATATGAGCTTCTGCTTTTTCCTTTGTTGTATAGAATCCTGTACACTCTAAAACAACATCTACACCTATTTCACCCCATGGTAAATCTGCCGCATCTTTTTCTGCATATATTTTTATTGTTTTTCCATCTACTGTTATTGAATCTTCCCCAGCAAATACTGTATCTGCTTTTTCGTATCTTTTTTGTGCTGAATCATATTTTAATAAATGTGCAAGCATACTTGGGCTAGTTAAATCATTGATTGCAACGATTTCATATCCCTCTGCTCCAAACATTTGTCTAAAAGCAAGACGTCCTATACGTCCAAAACCATTAATTGCTACTTTTACTGACATAAAAATTCCTCTCTTTCCGATGTCTATATAAACATCTATCAATTATATTATTATCAACTAAATGTATTCTATAACAAAAAAGAACACATTTCAAGTGTTCTTTTTTATATTTTTACTTAAAATATTCTCTTTCCCCTAAATGTAATTGGTACTTCTGATAGTGCAGCTTCTTTTAGTGATTTCCATGTAATTTCTTGATGTAAAAAGTCATTTATTTCATTTTCTATTTTTTGTTGATAAGGTGTCAATTCTACTTTTATTTCATAGAATAAAATATTCTTTATTTTTGTCCATATACTTGGTTTTGCAGGTAAATTTGTTCCAACTACTTTAAATGCAGAATCATTTGTAGTATTATCTGATGTTGTTTCTTTATTGTTTAATTCATTTGAGCTCGAAATATTCGTTTCACTAATTACATTTTCTAAATTTCCAATTGATTCATTTACTAAATTATTACTTAAGTTTTCTGACATTTTGTATCCTCCTCTTTTGATATGTTTTCATATCGTCTTCTCTTTTGTAAATTTAATTATACATTAAATTACTTTTTTATTTCTATTTATTTTATACTACAAAAAAATAAATTTATCAACATTTTTTAGTAAATAATATATTAATTTTTTGTTACAATTATGTTACAATTGTGTTACATTATTTCTCCCACTAATTCTAAACCTATTTTATCAGTTACCTTTACTTTCATAATTTTGTTTTCTATATTCTTCTCCGTAGTTTGACAGTAAGGATTTTCCAATTTTAAATATGAGCTTAGAAACAAGCTTAATTTTTTTGTCAACTTTTT
>CANPYN010000052.1 GCA_947588635.1 uncultured Clostridia bacterium | reverse complement strand
CCTCCCTTGCTTATTCTGTATTAATTATACAGCCTTACTTGAGAGGTTTCTATACGCCTTTTGTTTGAGCGGTTACTCAATGAGTTTTCCGTTTTGTCATCTATTTTTTATATTTCTGTAATATGTTTGTAATATTTAAGAATATCTATTGATTTTAATGTGCAAAAAAAGCCTAACCGTTTATACATTTTATATAAACAATTAGGTTTATTTATATATAGATTTTTTATATGTTTTTGGGCAGACAGGGTCGTCTGCCCCTACAATATTTGTAGTTAAATTATTGCTTATTTTTTTGCGAGCAGATATAGAATCTGCCCCTACAGGCATTTGCAATGGGTTGTCCTTTATTTTTTTGTTTGTGGGTCGCCCTTGGGTGCGACCCCTACAGCATTTGCAATAAATTTGTTAATCGTTTTTTCTTTTTGGGCGGACACAAGGCCCGCCCCTACAATGTTTGCAGTTTTATTGTTTTTTGCGGGCAGATATAGAATCTGCCCCTACAACGTTTGCAATTAGTTTATTCTTTATATTTTTTTGTGGGTCGCCCTGGGGTGCGACCCCTACGGCATTTGCAATAAATTTGTTAATCGTTTTTTCTTTTCGGCAGGCACAAGGCCCGCCCCTACGGCGTTTGCAATGGGTTGTCCTTTATTTTTTTTGTTTGTGGGTCGCCCTAGGGTGCGACCCCTACAATGTTTGTAATGGTTTTATTGCCTGTTTTTTCTTTTCGGGCGGACACAAGGCCCGCCCCCTACAGCGTTTGCAATTAATTTACTGTTTTTTACTTTTAGTTATTTATTATAATTGTTAATTTATTTTAATGTTTTTTCCCATTCATCTTGTTTAAATCCAATTAGAACTTTATCATCTGTTATTAATAATGGTCGTTTTATAAGCATCCCATTGCTTGCTAATAATTCTATTTTTTCTTTATCAGCTATATTAGGTAGTTTTTCTTTTAAGTTTAACTCTTTATATTTTAATCCACTTGTATTAAACCATTTTTTAATTTCTTTATCACATTGTTTTATCCATTTTTCTAACTCCTGCTTAGTAGGTGTATTTTCTACAATATGTCTTGCTTCAAAGTTTATATTATTATCTTTCAACCACTTTTTTGCTTTTTGGCATGTTGTACATTTTGGATATTCTATAAATAAATTACTCATTTAATTTCACTCCCATTATATTTTTTTCAATTTTACATCTATCTCATCTTCTATTTCTTTCATTGCATCAAGTGTTTTTTGCAATAACTCATCTAATTCCCATCCTAATTGCTCCGCTCCTCTTTTTATTACATCTCTTGAACAGCCTGCTGCAAATTTTTTATCTTTAAATTTCTTTTTTAAGCTTGACAGTTCCATGTCTTTTGTACTTTTTGATGGTCTCATTTTTGCTGCAGCCCAGATTAACCCTGTTAATTCATCTGTTGCAAATAATATTTTTTCCATTTGATGCACCGGTTCTACATCTGTGCATATTTCATATCCATGGCTGCATACTGCATGAATCAATTCTTCACTTGCATCGATTTCTTTTAATAGTTCTGGTGCTTTTATACAATGTTCTTCAGGATAACATTCAAAATCAACATCATGTAATAATCCGAACTATTCCCCAAAACTCCTCATCGTATCCTAACTGTTTTGCAAAATATTTCATTACTTCTTCTACTGTTATAGCATGTCTTATATGAAATTCTTCTTTATTATATTTTTTTAATAATTCAATAGCTTTTTCTCTATCCATTTTAATTTCTCCTTTATTATTATTTTCTCCAAAAATTTAATTATTTCTTTTATATATTTAGTATACTATATTATAATTTAACATTCTCTTGTATTCTTCCATAAGTTAAAAATTTCTTCCTCTTTATTTTTATCTTTAATACATAAAGATAAATTCTTTCTAAATTCTTTTTGCTTCATTTTTGAATCCATAAAGTCCTTTGGTACAGTATCATTTAAATGATTATAAATTTCTATAGTTTTTTCTTCTTGTTTATCTAATATGTCATATAACCCTCTTAATCTAACATTGTACATTCTATGTGAATATTCACCACTTTTTTCTGGATTCTTAACTTTTTTAGCAAGCTCAATTAAATGATTAATATACTTTTCATAATTTAAGTCTTGTTCTTTCTTTAATGCAATTAGCTCTTTTAATACCTCCGACATTTTACTGTAATATCTAGGATTCTTATTTTGATTATCTCTTATTGCTGATGCTATATTGTTTTCAATTGCTAAAGCCATAGCTTTTTTGTTTTTTCTCATACTTTTAGGCATTACCTTTGTTGCTTTTTCAAATCCACTTGCAATTATAATATCTAACAGTGTTGTCTTATCTAATTCACATTGTATTTCTGATGAATCAGCACTTATATAATTATCAATCATATATCTCATACTGCTATCATAACTTTTGAGTTCTATATAATCTCCTGCTGACTTCATTACCTCATCTCTAGCATTATTATAATACTTAACCTTTTCTTTTATTTCCCTTATTTCTTCTTTTGTGTATCCTGCTTTTGTCATTTCATCTGCAATATTAGTATAAGATATAATTAAATTTGAAACTGCAGAATAAAATTCTGTTCTTTGTAGTTTTGTATTTTTTAAATTCTCTTCTCTCGATTCATTTATAGTATCTAAATCTTTTGAAACAAAATAATGCAAAATTTCTAGAGTACCTTTTGGTTCCTCCACAGGCTGACAAATTAATTTTACTTTTTTTAATGCTTTATCTAACCTTTGTTTACCAAATTTTAATCTATTTTTTAATAAACCTACAATATCATCTTTATCATAATTATCAAATGCTCCTGTAGTATAATCCTCGACTGCATTCTCAATATTTTTAAATAAATCTCTATAATCAACGATATATCCTAAATCTTTATCTGTATCTAATCTATTTACTCTACATATCGCCTGGAATAAACCATGATCTCGCATTTTTTTGTCTATATATAGATAAGTCGCAGCCGGATTATTAAATCCTGTTAATAATCTCTCTACAACAATTAATACTTTCATTTCTGAAGGAGTATGTATAGATTTATAAATTGCATCCTCTTCAAAACATAATGTATAATCATCGTGTTCATTGTCACTTCTTAATTTAGGATATTTACTTTTATCCCACATTTTTTTGTATACCTCATATGTTTTTTGTTTATCTGACATCGTAAATTCGCCATTTTCTTCACCTTTGATATCTGCAATATGTGGTGTATATGATGATATTATGGCACATTTATTAAATCCCTTTGATTGAAATATTTCCCAATATTTACAAGCTTCATATATAGAATTAGCAATAAGTATTGCTGTACCTTTTCCTTCTTTAAGTCTGGGTATCTTCTCAAAATCAAATATAATATCTTTTACAATTTCTTCTAATCTAGGTTTAGAACTCGTAACCTTTTGTAATGTTGCCCATCTTTTCTTTAGCTTTTGTTGAGCAAATTCATTTAGTCCCTCTGTTTTGGCTGAAAACCATTCATCTATCTTTTTAGGATTGTTAATTCTTTGTTCAATATTTCTAAATTCATAACATAAATCTACAATAACTCCATCTTTTACTGCTTGATCAAATTTATATGTGTGTATATATTTCCCAAATCTTTCTAATGTTGTTGCCTTTGTTTTTTTCATTAATGGTGTTCCTGTAAATCCAAAAAATGTTGCATTAGGTAAAATTCTTTTCATTTCATCATGTAATAACCCGGCTTGAGTTCTATGACATTCATCTACTAAAACAAATATATCTCCTTTTGCAGAATATACCTTGTTTTTATATTCATTTAATTCCTTAATATATTCTGCATATTGCTTATCTGAATCCTCATCAACAGAAACTCCAACCTTATGTATTAATGAACAAATTAATCTACCTTTTGTATATGTGTTAAGTGATTGTAACAAATCATTACAACTTTTTGTTCTATAAATCTTTTCTCCTACATTACTAAATACATCTTCTATTTGTTTATCTAATTCTTTTCTATCTGTAAATATTAATACTCTAGCATTATCTATACTAGATAATATCCATTTTGCAATATACACCATTGATAGCGATTTACCAGAGCCCTGAGTATGAAAAACAATACCTCCTTTGTGCTTAGTTGCAAACTCTCTAGTGTTCGTAACTCCAAAATATTGATTATATCTAGGTACTTTTTTTACTTTACCATCAAAAATAATAAAGTTATCTATCAGATCTATTAATCTTTCTTTTTCAAATAATGCAGGAATTTGCTGATCTATTAACAAATCATTTTTATCTATTAACCTTTTTACTTTCTCATGTAAGTCTCCAATTGCTTTCTCATCTTCTATCCATGGGATGTAATATTTTGCAGGAGTTAAAGTTGTTGCATATTTTAATCCTTCTGTATCGTTCCCCGCAATTATAAATTGAATTGTTGTAAAAAATCTTTCTATAAATCTTGGAGTTTGATTGTCACAATTTTGTCTTATTCCTTCATTAATAGATACTGTACTTCTTTTTAGCTCAATCACTCCTATTGCTATTCCATTAATATATACTACAATATCTGGTCTTTTCGTATTTTCACCAATAACTGTAACTTCTTCTGCAATATAAAAGTCATTTTGATTATAGTCTTCATAATCTATAAAATATACTTTCTGTTCTTTTTCTCCTGCATATAGGCTTACTCCTTTACCATATTTTAACAATTCATATACTTCTTTGTTTGCTTCATATAGTGATTTTGACTCATTATGAGCAACCCTTTTCAATTCCGTTATGGCCTTTTTAGATATTTCCTCTGAATATTTCTTTTTTAAAAATTTTAATAATAATTCTTCTTCAATATTGGAATTGTTTTCTCTATATTCAAAATTTCCCAAATAAGTATAGTGAAGTCTATTTTCAAATATCTTATGTATTATCCTTTCTTGAGTTTCTATTTCCAACTGATTCACTTTTTTCATAACTCAACCTCACTTTTCCTGTTAACAAATCTTCCATCATACCTTTTTTTATTTGCTTGTACTTTTCTAGTTTTTGTTCTAATACATCTATCTCTATATCCATATCTGATAATTTATTTGCAACATTTCTCTGTTCTTCGATTTTGTCCGGAATTTTAATCTTTACTTTTCCCATAGCATTATTCATTAATTTAGGATTAGCTAAGTTTGTTGAGACATATTTTTTACATTCATAATTTAATAAATATGCAATAAATTTGTAGTCAAATTTATTCTCATCTTTTAATTTTAATGTTCCGCAAACATTGGTACAGTTAAACTTTCCATTTCTATAAAATACCTTACCTGCGTTTGCACCATCTGTAGTCCATGTTATATACTCACCTTCAAAATCATAAGTCCCTATATATCCCATAATTCCATTATTCGTAGTTTGTGACGAATAAACTGGATACATATTATTAGAGCTACTGTTAATCTCATTATAATTAATTACCCTTCCTCTTCCAATTTTAAATATATCTTCTATCGAATAAATTTTCCAATTATTTCCGTATAAAAACTTTTTTTTACATCCATTTAATATTTTTTCTTTCTTTTCAATTGTTTTTTCTAAGCAATCAATTAAATTATCAACATTTGATAAAACATTTGCTATTGCTTCTTGCTCTCTTTTATCTTTAGGAATTGTAATTTCTAAATTTTCAAATGTACTTTTATTTATAATAGGAACTGCCTGATTAGAAATTGAAAGTAAAAATTTATTTTTGAATCCATATTTAACTATATAATAAATAAAATCATTACAAAATTCTTTATTTACTACTATAGAATTTATTTGCTGATTAGTTGATAACTCTCTTTTGCAAATTGCCATTTTTCCTATTGTTGAACCAATGCAAGTTACTAAAATAGAATTTGCAGGAATTTTACGACTAATGTTAAACCCTTTATAAGATAATTTTTTATTAGTGCTTTCAACATATTTTGATGATGTTATATCCCCAGGTCCACAAAACATATATTCATTTCCATAATATTCTAGGTTGTTTGTTGAAGGTGTTGAACCAGTAATAATTTTACCAATTTTTTTTATTTTAAATGTTTTCCAACCATTAATCATTGTATCCCATCCTCTCTAAATCTTTTATAACTAAAGATTCTAAATTGGATGTTTCATTTATTAATTCCGATAATGATTCCTCGTAGTTTTCTACTTCTGTAATTATTTCATTAGAAAAAGTATATATTATATTTTTATATATATCCTCAAATTTGTTTTCTAATGCAAAAAACCACTTTTCATTTATAATTAACTCTTTTGAGGTTTTTTCATCAAATGATTTATATTTTTCAATCAATAAATTGTTTAATTGTTTTTGGATTGTTTTTATATCTCTTTTTAAATTTTTTTGTTTTTCTAAGTTTTCTAGTATTGATTCTAATATAATAATATTTTTACCTGTTTCTTCTCTTATTTTTTCTTTAATTGATTTTTCACTTATTTTATCTTCATCACTAAAAATTAATTCGTCACCAGTATTTTCCTCTATCTCTAAACCAATTTCCGATATTAGATTATTTAACTCATTATTTAATTTTTCTAATTTATTTGCATAATCCTTAAAGAATTTATTTATAACAATACTCTTAGGAAGTAAATCGGATTCAAATTCATTCCTTTTTATTTTACCATTTTTATCTTGTGCATAAGTCAACTTTGGAATCCATCCATTTTCAATGATTAAATGCAAATCATCTTTTAATGTATTATTATAATAATCCATCAAAAATTCATAGGCATCATATTTATTTATCAATTTGTCATTAACAAATATTTCTAATAAATTATCTGATAATTTTTCTATTAAGCCTTTAACTCTTGTTTTTGAATTAACAAGTTGCAGGTCTTTTTTACTTTTTTCTTCCCATCTTTTTATATTTTTCTTTAATTCATTACTATATTTTATGAACTCCGGTGAATTACTTATTTCATCATAAATATTTTCTTTATCTATAGCTAAATTTAAATAACCCTTTTTTTCATTTCTATTAAATAGTTTATTCTTCAATGTTGGTGCTACATTCCAATAAATATCTAGGCTCTCAATATCCTCTTCTGGTATTCCTCCTAATAAATGCCCTCTAATATTTTGTACTTTTTCTTTTTCCGAAGAATCAATATATCGAGGAATATTTAAGTTGTAATCTTCTTTTTTTATTTGTTTCATTGATACAATTTTAGAGTATTTGTCCTCTTCAATTCTGTTTAAATATGTATCAGTTATTTTCTTTATATCTTCTTCTCTGAGTTTATTTTTATTACCATCTTTAACAAAATATTTACTTGCATCCATCATAAATATATCTTTTCTATCTTTAGCATCCTTTTTATCAAGAATAATAATACATGCAGGTATGCCTGTACCATAAAATAAATTTGATGGCAATCCAATTATACCTTCTATTACTCCGCTTTTTAATAGTTTTTTTCTAATCTCTTCTTCTTGACCACCTCTAAATAGAACTCCATGTGGTAATATTATTGCACCTTTGCCAGTATCCGGATCCATAGACTTTAACATATGCAACAAAAATGCATAATCTGCACAACTATCTGGTGGCATTCCATATTCGGTGAATCTATCATATTGTTTTTCTAAGTCTGTAGTCCATCTTTTAATAGAAAATGGTGGATTAGCAACGCAATAATCAAATGTTCTAATTTTTCCATTTTCTAAAAATTTAGGATTAGTTAGAGTATTCCCTTCTCTTATTGTTGCTGTAGCATTACCGTGTAAAAACATATTCATAACGCATAAACCTACAGTGTTTGAATCCTTTTCTTGTCCATATAATTGAACTTTTACACCTTCCTTTGCTTCTGCTCCAGCCTTTAGTAAAAGTGAACCTGAACCACAAGTCATATCATAGACATATATAATTTTCTTTTTAGTTTCATTAATTCTTAAAAGCTTAGATATAACTCTAGATACTTCTGATGGTGTATAAAATTGTCCCTTACTTTTACCCGCTTCAGTTGCAAATTGTTTCATAAAGTACTCATAAGCATCTCCTAATACATCATCGTCATCTGCTCTATTGTTACTAAAATCTAGTTCAGGATCTTGAAATACTTCAACTATACCTGTTAGAGCATCTATCATATCTTTTCCTCTACCAAGTTTATTTTCATCATTAAAATCAACTACGTCTATAATATTTTGTAAATCATTTTTCTTTGCTATTTTAGACAGAATCGTATTAAACTCTTCACCGATATTTTTCTTTCCTTTTAATGAAATCATTGTATTAAAATTAGCATCATCTGGAACTTCAATTAATGAATCTGATTTTTTATAATATTTATCTGTTATAACTTTCATAAATAAAACTATTAAAACATAATCTTTATACTGAGTTGCATCCATCCCGACCTTTACTTCTTAAAGTATTACAACTATCCCATAATTTACTATATAATACGCTTTTTTTTACTGCCATTTCTTCCCCCTATTTTATCTCCTATTTTATCACATATTTATATAAAATGGTTCTATTTATTATGATATTTTGTACATTTATAATATATTTTCTGTAATTTTACCACATCTGTAGTATTTTATCTATATTTTTGATGATATAAGTACTAAACTTTTAGCTATGAATTATATGTTTTTACTGATTCTATAATGGTTTTGAAAATTTGTTGTAAACTTAAAAAAAGTAAAGCAGACTCAGAAAAAGCCTGCTTATTTTATATATATACTTATTACTTATATTCTTCTTTACTCAATTTGTATGTTTTATATACCTCATCTAAAATATCATCCAACTTTTCTTTCCAATAACTATTTGATGATAAAATAATTTTCTTTGTATCTACGTAACAAACTGCCACAATTTGTCTTCCATCAATTGTTTTATTTTCTCCCATAAGGCTATTTTCATTGGTTGCAAATGATTCTATATTATATGGTTTATCTTCATTTATAGAATTAGGAAGTATAAAAATATTATAAACTATTTTATCTTCTTCATCATTATTATAGTATTGTTTTGCACAATATTCCGCATATCTAAGCTGTTTATTTATATCATATTCTCCTGGTAAATTACCAATTTTATAATACTTTGCATCTAATATTATAATTCCTTTATCATCTTTATAATCAATTATTGTATCTGGTCTTGATGAATCAATTCTATGCTGTATATCATGTAATTCTTGCAATTTGTGGTAATCTCAATACTTCATTATATTGTATAATGCTTTGTATGATTCTATATAATTTATCTAAAAATGTTCAAAATGATTGCAGAGGGTAAGACTCGAACTTACGACCTTCGGGTTATGATGGCGACCCGCCTGTTTCTTGTACTTTAGTGAAATCAATGGTTTTAGCTTGTATTTTAACACCTTCGGGGTTTTTGACATAGCAAACATTTGTGTAATTTTTTGTACTTTTTTGAAAATTTTTTCCCCATTATTTCCCCAAGAATTTTACACATATGTTCGCAATAAAAATTTGATATATGGGAAACCTAAAAATTTATTTTGGAGGTTTTGATTATGAAAAAAATTACTT
>CANPYN010000051.1 GCA_947588635.1 uncultured Clostridia bacterium | reverse complement strand
AGTTTTGTTGATAAAAGTTATGGAGCAACATATGCAATAGGAGGACCAACACTAGAGATGTGGGTAGCAAGCTGGAATAAGAAACACGGACAAGATGTAGAAGGAGAAAGTAATGGAATAACCTTGTATGCAAATGGACATGAAAATAGCAAAGACAAAACAGGATATTATGTAGGAACTGAAAGTATAACTACAGGTACTTCTAAATCTATAACAAGTTGTACGGAAGGTTATAACGACAAACTATATTTTCCACATCAAAATAGTTCAAACTTAAGTTTAGATGGAGATGATAACAGCAACGATAATTGCTACGGCTATTGGCTTGCGTCGCCTTCTGCTTACAACAACGACTACTTGATGAATGTGGACTGCGTCGGCGATGTGAGCGACGACGGCTATGACGACAACTACTTGCGGCCTCCGCCCCGTAGTTTGTCTAACATCTGGAGTCAAATTGACAAAAACTGGAGAAGCCCAGAGTTAAGCAGGCTTTGGAATACTGAATAAAATTGCTTGAACAAGTGATGCGCGCACTGCCAGGCCTTGTGTCTGACGCGGGCTCAGGATATATAAAAATTAAGAATTAATTTGAACAAGCTATTCACACTCTGGAATAACTATGTTAAAGAGGTATCTATAATTTCTGAGGTAAAAGCAATTAGTGTAAAAAGAGTATATTTAAGGTAGTAATTTTGTACTGAACTAAAAAAGTTAGACAGTATAAATTAGACTACTAACTTGGAATGTTATCTGTATTGAACAGGGGACATTCCTTTTAGTTTGCTCTTAATTCTTCTGTTATTATATTATTCTATGTATTCAATTATATCATTTTCTAATTGTTGTATTTTTTATTAAAAAGTGATAAACTACAAAAAAGAATATAATATAAAATTTAGGTTAGGAGAATTTTTATGCTAGTTATTGGTTTAATATTAATACCCGTTTCTATATTAATAATTATGGGATTAAATTCATTTAATATAAAGAAATCAACAAAAAAACTTTTAAATATTTTATTAATAGGAATTTCTATTTTATATATTGCTATTGCAGTAACAGCTAATATAGAACCTTTTAATTTTGAAATAACAAGAGGTAGTGATTATTTAATTTCACTTGTATTAGTAATTATGTTTATGCCATTTCTTTGGATTAATATGTATTATTATTGTAGCAAATTACTTTTTAAAAGAATGAGAATTCGTAGAAATGCTAAGATAAAATCTGATAAACAATATAAATATTATAGAGATGATTTAGATAAAGTATCCCCAAGTATAGTTATGTTCACATCAGATATGGAAATAGACTTAGAAAGATGTATAGCAGCAGTAATACTGAAGTTAAAATTAAATGGATATATTAAAGAGAGTGATGATGAATTAAAATATACGGAAAAAAAAGATGATGAATTACTTGAATCTGAAAAGTTAGTATTAAAATCCATTAAAGATAAAAATATAGATGAAAAATTATATATGCAATTGGTTGAGAAAGAAGCATTAAATTATAAATACATAAAAAAGAACAATAAAGGAAAAATTTTAAAATTAATAAAAATATTAATAACTATTATTATTCCTATAATATTATTAAAAGCTAGTATGGATTTTGATGAATTTGTTTATGATAATTATAAGACTTATATATATGATGGAAAAAGATATGTAAGTGTGGAGGATGGTGAAATTGGAGATATACATTATGGCGAAATTGAAAATATAGATGACTATTATCATGGATATATTATGGAAGGTAATTTTAAAATGACTTTTTATGATAAGGCCCTTATAAGAGTGGATAAGCTTGATAATAGTTTTGTTAGGACAACTGTTATATTACAAAATGTAGATGCCATAATCTGTTTTATTTCTATCATTATAGCATTTATTATGGTATTTATGGTTATAGAACAAATAAGATACTTTAATAAAAGTTATATTAGAACATTAAAAGGAAACGAACTTGTAAATAAAGCTCATGCATTGAAAAATTACTTAAAGGAATATTCATTAATTAAAGATAGAACACAAAGAGAATTAATTTTATGGGAATATTATTTAATATATGCTGTTGTTTTAGATGTAAATGTAAAAATAAAAAATGAAATAATAGAAAAGTATTGCAAAAAAAATATATTATGATAAAATATAAACAGAAAATTTGTTTGCAAGGAGAATGAAAATGATTGCATATGTAAAGGGAATATTAGATACAAAAGCAGATACGTTTGTTGTAATTGATGTGCAAGGAATAGGATATAAAGTATTTATGCCATCAAAGTCAATTGAAAAACTAGGTGAGTTAGGGGATACTGTTAAAGTATATACATATTACTATGTAAGAGAAGACAATATAAGTTTATATGGATTTTCTTGTAGTGAAGAATTAAGAATGTTTGAACTTTTGCTGTCTGTAAGTGGTGTTGGAGCAAAGTCTGCAATAACTATGTTATCAGAAATAACTCCATCAAGTTTTGCTTTAGCTATAATTTCAGATGATATTTCTAAACTTGTAAAAATACCGGGAGTGGGTAAAAAAACAGCTGCAAGAATTATTTTAGAATTAAAAGATAAACTAAAAACAGAAAGCGCAATAGGAACAAATGAACAAGTAAATGATGTAGTAGAATCAGATGATAATAAAAATGAAGCTATTGCAGCACTTCAAGTTTTAGGATATACAAAAAGAGAAGTAGAAAAAGTCTTTGATAAAATAAACATTAAAAATTTAGAGTTAGAGGAAATAATAAAACAAGCTCTAAAATATTTAGCAAGGAATTAGATAAATTGTAATTTGTTTAATTGTTTTTCTTTTGCAATTGTTATAACATTTTATATTAATATTTTGGATACCGAGGTAGTGACCTCGCAGGCAACATCCCACGCCAGCATGTGAGGTTAGAAATATTAATATAAAATGTTATAACAATTGACTAAACAAATTTCATTATACAAACAATAATTTATATAAGAAAAGGAGAAAAAATGGATTTAAATGTACCCCTAGCACATAGAGTAAGACCAAAAACATTAGAAGAATTTATAGGACAAGAAGATATATTAGGAAAAGATAAAGTATTATATAGAACAATAAAAGCAGATAGGTTATCTAGCATAATATTATGGGGACCAACAGGTTCAGGTAAAACATCTCTTGCAAAAGTTATTAGTAATACTACTAAATATAAATTTATAAAATTAAATGCTGTAACGAGCGGAGTAGGAGATATAAAGAGCGCAATAGAGGAAGCAAAAAATCCTCTTTTAAATCCAAGTGGGAAATGTATTTTATTTATAGATGAGATACATAGATTTAATAAACTTCAACAAGATGCATTACTTCCATATGTAGAAGATGGAACCGTAATACTAATTGGTGCAACCACAGAAAATCCTTATTTTGAAGTGAATAAAGCTTTAATTTCAAGATCTATGGTTTTTAGATTAAATCCCTTGACAATAGATAATGTATTTACAATTTTAAAAAATGCATTAAATAATCCTGAAGGTTTGGGTAGCTATAATATAAAAATAGAAGATGAAACTTTAAAAAAGATTGCTGAAATTTCAAATGGAGATGTTAGAACTGCATTAAATAGTTTAGAAGTTGCAGTACTTACTACTCCTGTAAATAATGATGGAATAATTGATATAACAGATGAAATTGCAGCAAATTGTACAGGAAAGAAAAAAGCAATATTTGATAAATCAGGTGATAGTCATTATGATAATATAAGTGCATTTATAAAATCTATGAGAGGTAGCGACCCAGATGCAACAGTATTTTATTTGGCAAGAGCATTAGATGGAGGAGAAGATCCAGTTTTTTTAGCTAGAAGAATTGTTATAGCAGCTGCAGAGGATGTTGGACTTGCAAATCCAATGGCATTAGTGATTGCAACAAGTAGTATGCAAGCAGTAGCAAGTGTAGGTATGCCAGAGGCTAGGATAATATTATCAGAAGCAGCAGTATATATTGCAAATTCTAAAAAATCTAATGCGACATATCTTGCAATAGAAAAAGCATTAGAAGACGTAAGAACAAAGGATACAGGAGTAATTCCAATGCATATAAGAAATGCACCTGCAAGTGGTATGGAGAATTTTGGATATGGAGTAGGATATAAATATCCGCATGATTATCCAAATCACATTGTTGAGCAGCAATATTTGCCAGATAAAATGTTGGGAACTAAATACTATATAAAAGATGATACAATTGATTAAAAAGCGAAAACAGACATTAATCATTTCAATTAGAAACGATTAATGTCTGTTCATTTTAATTATTTTATTTTTTATCATCAGGAATATACTCTAACAATTCAGAAATTTCACAATTAAATGCTTTACAAATATTGTTAAGATGTTTAATATCAATACGTTTAACTTCTTCATAATACATTTTCGAAACTGTTGCTGGCCTGATATTAGTCATTTCTGCTAATGCTTTTTGAGTCATTTTATTTTTTCCTAATAAATCCGATAATTTAATTTTTATCACAATACTTCATCTCACTTTTTCCAAACTTTGTAGTATTTTATCATTTAATGTTTTAAAATAACATGGACTAAAATTAATATAACGATAAACGTAATAAAATGTTGCCTACCAGTAAAACTACTGATATAATATAAAGAAAAAAGGAAGTATAAAAAAATGAAAATTAGAGAAACTAAAGATATGGAAAATATAAAAGATAAAAGTTGGAAATCAAATAGCCAAAAATATTTAAAGGAATTGCAAGCTTTTTTAGATAAAGCAGAGAATATTGAAAATGAAGAATTAAGAAAAGAAATAATATTTCAAATGCTTAAATGTGATAATGAGTTAACAATACTAGCTGAAGAAATGTTGAAAAAATATAAAAGTGATAAAGAAAAGAGCTTAAAAGAATGTGAAGATGATTAAAAAAATAACTTTAGGAATAATAGCAGGTTTTATAAGCGGATTGTTTGCAGCAGGAGGGGGAATGTTAGTAGTACCAGCTTTTGTTCATATATTTAAATTAAATGAAGCAGAAGCAAGAGCAACATCCGTTTTTGCAATTCTTCCTATGGTTATAACAAGTGGTCTATTTTATTATAATAATAACTATGTAGACTGGAATATTGGCATAAGATGTGCAATTGGTGGAATAATAGGCGGATTTATAGGAGCAAAATTATTAAAAAAATTGTCAGATAAAATTTTAAAAATAATATTTATAATTTTTTTAATATATGTATCTATAAAAATGATTGTTTAAAAGGAGAAAAATGTTAGAGTTTTTTACAGGAGTTATATCAGGAACAGTTAGTGGAACTGGTATGGGGGGAGGGACAATTCTAATCCTCATACTTTCTGTATTTATGGGAATAGATCAGCATATAGCACAAGCGACAAATCTTGTATTTTTTGTTCCTACTTCTATAACTGCTATTATTACAACGATAAAAGAGAAATTAATAAATTGGAAAATTGGTATACCAGTTGCAATATCTGGTGTGATTGGAGCAATAATTGGAGCTAAAATATCTGTCAATATGGATGTAAATCACTTAAAAAGGTACTTTGGATTTTTTTTAATACTTATTACAATATACGAAATTTATTCATTAGTAAAACAGTATATATTTGAAAAAAAAAGACATAATAAAAGAAAAAAATAAATTGTTGTTTGTAATTTAATAATTAAGAAAGGGGATAGATTTAATGAAATTTGTTAAAGGAATGTTAATAGGAACTATGGTTGCAGCAGGTGTAGCAATGATGTATAATGATGGAATGATGAATAAAAAAAGAATTATGAGAAGAGGTAAACAATTAGCTAAAAAATTAGGAGGATTTTAATTGATTAAATATAAAGAAATCACGTAATTAAAATACGTGATTTTGTTGTATTAAAGAACAAATGAGGTAAAATAGCCTTATTCTAAATAAATTTATTTAACAATTTAATTATCTACAACATTTTGGTTCAGGTTTTGGCATGCATTGATCTTCTTTTTTACAATCTTCATTACAATCTTTATTATCACAATCTAATTTTACACCTTTTAAGCATTTACCATGACGTTTACATTCTTTACAAATCTTTACATGTTTTACTCTATCTACCCAAACTTGTATTTCATATGATTTATCAGGGCAAAGTGGTCCAAATACAAACTCACCATCTTTATCTGTAAAAGTATGAGAAACAGGTTTTCTTTCTTCCTTACCATATTCATAGCATACTTCGATAAGTTTTACTACAGCATTTTCAACAGGATCTTTGTAACAGTCCTTAATTACACCGTATATTACATTTCTGTTATCCTCTGGAAGGTTTATTTCTAAATCAAATTGTTTACCTTTCTCGATAAATCCATCAACTTTAACAACTGGGCAAGAATCTTTTTCAAAATCCATTAAAATCATTCCTTTTTTTTTAATATAGCAATAAGCTTAATATATAATATGTAGAATTTGATAAAAAAGTGATATAATAAGTTGAATATTCTAAATAAATATCAAAAAATCTGAAATACATGTTGGAGATGTAAAAAATGTGCAATAAGGCAAAAAAAGAAATTGTATTTGACAAATGTAAAACTTAAGAATATAATATTACCATAAAGTGAGGAATTTTTATGAAATTAGTTATAAATATGTTCAATGGAATAAATAATAGACATCATGTATGGATGAGTTTCACCCATACATATTAGTCATGTTTTAAAATAAATAAAAGACTAAACATGTATGAGTGAAAAAAATCTCATACATGTTTTTTTATATAAGAGGTGAGTTTATGAATGTAAGATATAAGATATATAATCCAGCTGGAAATATTACAGCATTAGTTTTAGGAGATGAATATAATTTAAAACAAAAGAAGTTAATAAACAAAATGATTATGGATAAAGAACCAAAAGTTGAGCAAGTAGGATTTGTATCTCAAAATTATAAAAGATTAACAATGGCAGGAGGAGAGTTT
This sequence comes from uncultured Clostridia bacterium, assembly GCA_947588635.1. GTDB lineage: Bacteria > Bacillota > Clostridia > TANB77 > CAG-508 > CAG-452. The sequence goes on along the minus strand of CANPYN010000051.1, from coordinate 2,854 downwards.
TGTGGTAACGCAAGTAGATGTGCAACATTATATTATACTGAAAATCAACAAAGTATTGAATTAGAAATAAATGATTACAAAATAAAAGCGGGAGTTAATGAAAAAAAGAAAGTTTGGTGTGAAATTCCAATAATGCAATATAAAATTATAAAAATATATAAAAATATTTATAAAGTTGTACTAAAAGGAATTACCATACTAGTCGTAGAAAAGATTGCAAGCTATAAAAATTTAAAACAAAATGCAAGAGAATTAATAAAAAAGTATAATTTAGATGATGATGCAGTAGGAATAATGTTTGTAGAAAGAATAAAAAACTATATTAAAATATATCCAATTGTATGGGTAAAGGCAATAGATACATTCTTTTTCGAAAATTCATGTGGCTCAGGTACAGTGGCGGTAAGTATGTTAGAAAGTTGGATAACAAAAAAAACAAATAAATATTCTATTAAGCAACCATCAGGAGAATTTTTAGAAACAGAAATAACTATAAAAAATAATATTATAGTTAAAGCTATATTAAAAGGGAATATCACAACAGACAATAAAATAAGAGAAATTATAATTTAAAGGAGAATGAAATTGATATGAAAGATTATAAAATTTTAAATGATTTAATTAAGTTTAATACGATACAAGATAAAGAAAATAAAAGAATAGTTGATTATATAGAAAATTATTTATTAAAGTTAAATTTTAAAACAGAGTATAAAGGGAAATATTTAATAATGAGCATAGGAGAAAATGCAAAAATAGGATTTTTAGGTCATACAGATACAGTAGAATATATAGAGGGCTGGAATAGTAATCCATTTAAATTAACAAAAATAGATAATAAATTATATGGATTAGGTACTTGTGATATGAAAGGTGGAATTGCAGCATTATTAGATGCAGTTTCAGAGATTGATTTTTCAAAATTAAAATATGGTATGAAGTTATATTTTACATATGATGAAGAAATAAAATTTAGTGGAATTTATGACATTGTGAATTCAAAAGAAAAATTTCCAGAAATAATGATGTTTGGAGAACCAACAAATAATCAAATATTAATAGGTAGTAAAGGATTGTTAGAATATGAACTAAAATTTAAAGGAATAAAAGCGCATTCTAGTAATCCTGAAAAAGGGAAAAGTGCAAATATGAATGCAGTAAAATTTATAATGGAATTAGATAAATTTTATAATGAAAAAATAAAAAAATACAAAGAGAACTCTTTTGAAATACCATATACAACAATGAATATTGGAACAATAAATGGTGGAAGTTCAAAAAATTCTGTTTCTGCAAATTGTGAAATTAGTGTAGATTTTAGAATTGTTAATAAAAAACATATCAAAGTAATAAAAGAAAAAATAGAAATTCTTTCAAAAAAATATGAATATGAAATAAATTTAATCGAAGAAATAAAGCCTTTTATTGATAAAACGGAATTAGTAGATACAATTAAAACAGCAAATTTTATAACAGAGGCAAGCTTTATTCAGACTAAAAACAGAATAATATTAGGTGTTGGACCTATAACAGCACACGAGGTAAATGAGTATATAACAGAAGAAAGTTATATTAATCTAGTAAAACAATATAAAAAGATAATAGAAAAAATATGCACATAGGAGACGTAAAAGAAGTGCAAAATAGTTTTACTATAAAAGGGCTGAAAAACATGAGTACCAATAGCTTTAAAGATTTAATATAATAATCTACTGTATGAGTAAAAAACAATGCTGAAAATATCGAATTTTTGTAGTTTATATAGTATAATGTTAATTATAAAAGAAATATTTGTAAGGAAAGGTAAAATTTAATAATGAATATAAATGTAAGAAATGTAGAAGAAAAAGATATTGAAGCAGTTGTAAATATACAAATTGACGGATGGCAAACTGCATATAAAGGTATAATTGATGAAATATACTTAAAATCAATGAATGCTAAGGAAAGAATAAATGAGAGAAAAAAAGACTATAAATTAGGTTCATTTATAGTCGCAGAATCAAACAACGAAATTGTTGGATTTTGTAGGTATGATGACAAGTTAGTTTCAGGAAATTTAAAAGGATGTGACTGTGAATTAAAGGCTTTGTATGTAAAGTCTAATTTAAAAAGGCAAGGTATAGGAAAATTACTTTTTAATTATGCAAAAAATGATTTAAAAAGTAGAGGGAAAACAAAAATGATATTATGGTGCTTAAAAGAAAATTATCCATCAAGAATATTTTATGAAAAAATGGGTGGAAAATTAATACAAGAAAAAGGTATTAAATTTGGAGATAAAACATATCAAGAAGTTGCTTTTGTATATAACATAAGCACATTGGAGATGTAAAAGATGTGCAAAAATTGATTTTCAATTCAGGACAGTTTCTAACTGTCCTGTTTTTTAGATAAAAAAGATATGTGATTTCCTATATTCACATATCTAGTGTTGATATAATTACTAAACTATTAAGTTATATATCCCATTTGTTAGCATACATGCTAAAATACCACAAACAGTTGGAATAATAAAAGAAATTATTGCCCACTTCCAGTTTCTTTTTTGTGTATTAAAAGAAAGAGAGATTACTTAAATATTACAAACAGATTACAGAAATATAAAAAATAGATGACAAAATAAAAATTTTATTGACAATAAAAAACGAATTATCTATAATAAAATTAAATGAGATATAAATATTATTAAACATAATATATTACAAACACTGTAGGGGCGGACGACCCTGTCCGCCCGAAGAAAAGGGGGTCTGCTCTAAGTTCCCAATGTAGATAGGCAGATAAAAGGTTCAATATAAAAAATATATATTAACCCTTTTGTCTCCCGGAAGAAGGACTACGAAGCAAAAGC
>CANPYN010000050.1 GCA_947588635.1 uncultured Clostridia bacterium | reverse complement strand
GGTATTGCTATGGAAACAATGAAAGATAATAGTGATGCAGCTATTGCTCAAATGTTAGTTGAAGGTTTTACTATGGGAACAGTTGAAATGAATAGTAAAATAAAACAATATAAATCTACTTGTGAAAAATCAATGTTAAAACTCGCTAAGAATTTTTTAAAATTTCAAGAAAATGAAATAGAAAAATTAAAAACATTTATGTAAAAAAATACAAAGTTAAATTTCTTTGTATTTTTTATATTTTAAATATATTTTTATCAATTGTAATTATTGAATCGTCATTAATATTAATATCATATTTATGATTACTACAAATTATAAATATATTTCCTTTTGTGTCTTTAAAAAAATTTTTTACTGAAATTATAGTTATATATTTAAAATTATTTTCTAAAAAATTAAGAAATTTTTTAAATTTATCTAATTTATTATCATTTATAATATAATTTATACTATATATTCCATCATTTTTTAAAATCTTTTTAATTTTTTTAATGAAATTAAGACTTAAAAATTTTTTGATTGGTTCATTATTTATAAATAAATCTTGAAATATTACATCATATTTTTTATTACAATTATTTACATATGTATAAGCATCTTCATTAAATATTTTTAGCCTTTTTTTATTTGTATCATAATCATTATATAATTTATCTAAATCAAAATATTTATATGATACGTCTATTATTTCTTTATCTATTTCAATAGCATCCATCTTTTTATCTTTATATTTACTTATATAATATTTTGGGTATGTAAAACAACCAGCTCCAAGCATTAAAAAGTTTTTACATTTTTTATTTAATCTTACTGGAAAGTCATATAATTCAAGATAAGAATAATAAAATTCATTACTATTAACAATTGAAATAGAATATATTGAATTTTCATTTTTTAAAATTCTTATTTTTTGACCAAGTAAATCAGTGCACTCAATAACTTTATTTTTTTTATTTGATAAAGTATATAATACTTTTCCGTTATTCATATGATTTTCCTTTCATAAATAATTATAACATAATAATTTTTTATGTAAATTATTTGTAATATATTGATAATTTTTTTAATTTTTTATAATTAATAAGTTATAATAAATTTAGGTGTTATTATGAAAGAATATAAAAAATTAATTGATTTTATTTACAAAGATAAAAGATATGCAATGTTTATTGATAAAAAAAACAAATATTATTTTATGGGTATTAATGATAATAATCAATATGAGTATTTGGATATTAAAGAATTTTTAATGCTTTCTATTCTATTTTCTCATCCATCAAAGATTGCATATATAAAAAGAGATAGTAAACATTCAAAAATTTCCCCTAAAGTGTTAATAGGAGGAGTTGTAACGGCATTAACAATTTCTTTATCATCAATTTTTCCAACTATATTATCTCAATTACCTAAAGAATATAAAGATAAAGTAGATGCTTATCATAAAGTATATGCTGATACATTGGATGACAATGAGTTTAACGTATCATATGTTACAGATGATACAAAAGATGAAGATGAAGAATTTGTTGTAGATACATATACGGATTTAGACTTTATTCATTCAAAAACTATTTATGATATGGATTATTTAGATTTAATTTTTGAACCAAAAGAAATAACATTAAAAGATTTTAATTCTGTTATAGATAGTAATAGTAAAATAAGTTCAAAATTTAAAGAATTAATAAAAGAATATTGTAAAGATTTTGTAGAAAAACAACCAGAAGCAGAAAGAAGAGTACTATATGAAAATTTAAAAACATTGGAAGTTGAGGAATGTGATAAATTTGGATTACTTGTTGCAAGTCTTTCTCCTGATGCTTTAGCTTGTTATGTTAGAACAGAAAATAAAATATATGTATTATCAGATTATAAATATGAAAAAGGCACATTTGATTATCAGATTATATATCATGAATTAAGTCATGCTGCTAGAACTGGATTTTATGATACTAAAACAGAAAGAAAAAGAGTTCAATGTGAAGGAGTAAACTTTAATTTAGTAACAACAGCAGAATGCTTAAACTCATTGTTTGCTGTCAGTTTATTTGATTATGAAGAAACAGATATTGCATATCAATTACAAAGTAATTATTATAAAATTATGGTAGAAAATATGGATAATTATCAAATAAGTGACTACATGAACCATAGTTTAGGATATTTTGTTCAAAAATTAAATGAAGAAAATCAAAATGAAGAAGCTTTAAGTGTTTTAAATTTAATTCAACTTCAATATGATGATTTTCATAATGATGATTTAAAAATTAGTCAGGATCAATTTTATCCTATTTATGAATATATATCTGATATGTATTATAAAAATAGAATAAATTCTAATATGACTTATGATGAAGCTAAATTAGTTACAGATGAATTATTAGAAAAAATATTGTTTGATGTACCTGAAGAATATGAAATAGATACACAATATTTTTATGATTATTTAAATGATTATTGTAAATTAGTAAATATCGAAGTAAATCATTTGAGTATGTAAGAAAATTTTGCAAGTATAAACCCCTTATTTCTTGACTTATCTTATCTAATAATATATACTTAATTAAGAATAATAGGGTGTTAATATGATAGTATATATTTATAATGATATGTTTTTTAATAAAGTCAATTTGCCAATTAAAATTAGTGGAGTATACCCTCTATATTTGAATGAAAGAATATTTTTAGGTAATATAGAAGAACAAAATAATCATTGGTGTTTTGTAAAAGGAGAAAATGTAGACTTTGTTAGTGAGGCTACATTAGAAGTAAGGGAATTTAGTTATTTTATATTGCAAGATAAAATAACTAAATTTAACTATTATATTTTTGTAACACCAACATATGATAAAGCATTATCTACATATAAAATTAATTCAAATAAAATAACAATAGGATCACAAAATACATGTGATATATATTATGATTTTGATGGAATACCAAATAAAGAAGATATAATTACAATTAATAGTGAAGATTTAAAAAATGTTTTTGTTGAAACAAATTCTAATTATGCATTTTTGAATGATAAGAGATACAATAATAAAAAAATATTTAGTGGAGATTATTTGTTTTATTGTGGATTAAAAATCATTTTTATTGGTAATGTTATGCTAATAAACAATCCAAATAATAATTTAAGGATTAATCAACAAAATTTAGTATTATCAATGCTTCCAAATAATCCAGTTAATATTTATAATGCAAATATAGATGATAATATACCTTTGTTTGATAAAAATGATTATTATTTTAAATCTCCTAGATTTTATTCAAAAATACAAGAAGAAACAGTAAAAATTGATGAACCACCAAAAGCTGAAAAAGTACCTGATACTCCTTTTATACTTAGTATAGGTCCACAACTTACAATGTTATGTACAGCAGCAATATCAATAGTTAATGCAGTTGACACATATTTATCTGGTAGTACGACTGAAAAACGCTTTATTATGTCATTAATAACAGCAGGAGTAACTATGATGAGTGCTTTATTATGGCCAACTCTTACAAAAATTTTTGCAAAAAGAAGTGCTAAAAGAAAAGAAAAATTAAGACAAAAAAAATATAGTGAATATCTAGAAAAGAAAAAACAAGAAATACTTTTAATAAAAAATAGACAAAAACAAGTTTTAATTGAACAAAGACCAACTTTAGAAAATTGTAAGATAATTATTGAAACTAGGCCAAGAACATTATGGTCAAAAAATATTGAACATGACGATTTTTTAGAAGTAAGGTTAGGTATAGGAGAAGTTGATACTAAAATAAATATAGATTTGCCTCAAGAAAGTTTTTCATTAGAAGAAGAAGATAATTTATTTGCATCTCTAAAAGAAATAACTAAAGATTCATTAACTATAAAAGATATACCATTATCATTAAATATGGTTACTAATAACAAAATAGGTGTTATAGGAAATGCTAAATTATCTAAAAATTTTATAGACAATTTATTTTTACAAATTATGACTTTTCATTCTTATACAGAATTGAAAATAATAGTTTATACAAAAGAACAAGATAAATGGGATTATTTAAAAATTTTACCACATTGTTGGGATAATCAAAAAACAGTAAGATACTTTGCAACAACAATAGAAGAATTGAATTCTATAGCAACAGAATTAGAAAAAAATTTTGATTCAAGAGTAAAAAATGACGAGGAAATATTAAATGAAGATAATGGTACTGAAACTGATAAAAACAATGTATATAAAAATTTTAAACCTTATTATTTAATATTTACAGATGATATTAATTCTATTAGACATATTAGTTTAATTAAAAAAATTATATCTTATCAAAAAAATTTAGGTTTTACATTGCTAATGTTACATAATAGATTATCTACATTGCCAAGTGAAACAAATACATTTATAAATATAGAAGAAAATGTCTGTGGACTCATAACTAATGAATTAACAGAAGAAAATCAAAAAACTTTTGTATTAGATTCAAATGAAAATATTGATATATATGAATGTGCACAGAAACTTGCCAATATTCCAATATTAGTAGAAAAAGCAAAATATGAGCTTCCTACTTCATTATCATTTTTGGAAATGTTTGGTGTAGGTAAAGTAGAACAATTGAATATAAGTGAAAGATGGTCAAATAATAACCCAGTAAACTCATTAGCAGTACCAATTGGTGTCGATCAAAATGGTGAAATATTTAAAATGGATATTCATGAAAAAGCTTATGGACCTCATGGTTTAGTAGCAGGTACAACTGGTAGTGGTAAATCTGAGTGGATTGTAACATATATTCTTTCACTAGCTGTAAATTTTCATCCAGATGAAGTACAATTTGTTTTAATAGATTATAAAGGTGGAGGTCTTGCTTTAAGTTTTGAAAATTCAGAATTAGGAATTAAACTTCCACACTTAGCAGGAACAATAACAAACTTAGATAAATCTGCAATTAATAGAGCAATTTCATCATTAGAATCAGAATTAAAGAGAAGACAAGCTATTTTTAATGCAGCACGTGAAAAATTAAAAGAAGGTTCAATGAACATATATAAATATCAACAATTTTATAGAAAAAAAATGGTTGATGAACCATTAAGCCACTTGTTAATTATTTGCGATGAGTTTGCAGAATTAAAACAACAACAACCAGAATTTATGGAAAGCTTAATTTCTATATCTCGTATAGGACGTTCATTAGGAGTTCACTTGATTTTGGCGACACAAAAACCAAGTGGAATAGTAAATGATCAAATCTGGTCTAACTCAAAATTTAAAGTATGTTTAAAAGTACAAGATAAGTCTGAATCAAATGAAGTGCTAAAAAAACCTGATGCAGCATTTCTAAAACAAACAGGAGCATTTTATTTAGAAGTTGGAAATGATGATTATTATAATTTAGGACAATCAGCTTGGGCTGGTGCTAAATATTATCCATCAGACTTTTTAAAGAAAAAAATAGATCAATCTGTACAAAGTATAGACAACATAGGTAACATAGTTAATACTTACGATGAAAATGCTGATACTGGTCCAAAGGAAAGCAAGGGAGAGCAATTAATTAATATTATTCAATATATAGATGCATTGAGTAAAAAAGAAGTAATTAAGAGCAAACAATTATGGTTACCTAATATAAGTCCAATATCATATTTATCAAATTTAAATAAAAAATATAATCATAAATTTAGCAGTTTTAATTTTAATACTTCAATTGGTGAATATGATGAACCAAGAAGACAAGAACAAGGTCTTCTTGAAATAGATATTGAAAAAGGAAATATTGCTATAATTGGTCAACCTGGAAGTGGTAAAGAAAATTTAATTTCAACAATGATGTGGTCAAGTATGATAGAACATACGCCACAAGAATTAAACTATTATGTAATTGATTATGGAGCAGAAACTTTGAAGAAATTTTCAAAATTTCCACATGTTGGAGAAGTATTATTTCAAAGTGAAGTAGATAAAGTAGCTGAACTTTTTGATATGATTTTAGAAGAACTTGAAAATCGTAAAAACTTGTTTTCAGACTTTAATGGTTCATATGACTATTACATTAAAAATAGTGGAAAAAAATTACCACTTATCGTATTTGTTTTGAATGCTTATGATGTTTTGTTAGAACAAATACCAAAACTTGCAGATATTTTAGAATCAATGTTTAGAGATGCTCCAAGATATGGTATTATCATGGTATGTAGTGCATCATCAACAACAGCTTTAAGGTCAAGACAACTACAATATTTCAATCATATAGTAATGATGCAAATACAAGATGAATCTTTATATAGATCTACAACAAATTGTAGAAAAGGTTTAATACCTAGTAAAGAATTTGGTAGAGGAATTTGTAAAATAGGAAAAGATGATGATTCATATTGTGAATTCCAAACAGCTTTAATTGCTCCTGATGATAAAGTTTATGAATATATAAAAAATACAGCAAATTCATTAATAGACTATTATAAGGTAAAAGCAAAACAATTAACTAAAGTACCAGAAAATGTAACTAGTGATGATTTAGCTAAATATGTTGATAGTCTAGAAGCTGTTCCTATAGGATTTAATATGTATGAAAAAGATATTGCTAAATATAACTTTGGCAGTGAAAAATTCCATATAATCACTGGTAAAAATATAAGAAATAATGTAAGTTTCTTATATGGTTTAGCATCAATTCTATGTAAACATAAAAATACTAAAGTACGTGTAATTGATATGCTAAATATATTTAAAAAGCCAATTTTAGATTTGAAATTTTTCAATGAAAATTTTGACGTTGTATTTGCTGCGTTGGAAAATGATGTGTTGCATAGAACAGAGACACAAGATATGGCAATAAATATTATAATTGGTGCAGGTCAATTTAAAAGTCATTTATCTAAGGCTGGTTTAGAAATTTTTAATAATCTATTTAATAATATTATTAAATCAAAAAAGAACATTTATATATTAGTAGATGATTATGATAAAATTAGAACACTAAAACTAGAACAATGGTATCAATTGATTGATACTACTAAAGGTATATGGTTGGGAAATGATTTTGATAATCAAAGCACATTTACAACTAATGAAATTAGTCAAGAAGATAAAAAATATAAATTTGATGGACTTGCTTATACAATTAAGGATGCAAATTACACAGTTATCAAAACAATGATGGATAGTGAGGATTAAATATGGAATATAAAGTTTTAATAAAATTATATGTGCCAGAAATTGAACAAGAATTTGATTTATATATACCAATAAATAGAAGTATTGGTCAAGTGAAAATTTTATTAAATAAAGCAGTAAATGGTGAAACTTTAGAATTATTTCCTATAAAACCAGCACTAATGTTAATTAATAAAAGAACAAATCATATATATCAAGACACTGATGTAATTAAACAAACTGATATTAGAAATGGCACAGAACTAGTATTATTGTAAAGTAAAAATATTAAGAAAGCATGTTTTTATTAAAATAATAGCTTTCTTTTTTTATCAAAAATAAAAAAAGAAAAAAAGTGTAAACTCATATACACATTTTGTTGATATATTATAAAGTTGTATGATAAAATTTAAATAGATAAGATATGAAGGATATTGAACAAATATTTTAAAGATATTACATGGGAGGAAATTATGGCAAATTTAATTGCAAATGATAATATTGTCGAAGGTATTAGAGAAGAGGATTTATTATCTCTATGTGATGAAATTTTGAAAAATGCAGATAATATATTTGAAAAATTTAATCAAATAGATGATAAATTTGAAGAAATAAAGCAATATTATAGCTCAAGCAGTTTGGATACTTTAATGAACAAATATCAAAATTTCAAAAAGAATTATCCCATTATTAAAAATAACATAATTTCATATTCTGAAGATTTGAATGAATTAATAATTAAGTTTAGATCTGGATTAAAAGATATAGCTACTAAATATGATCAATATTCTGAAAATATTAAATCTAAGAAAAAAGCCATAGAAAATTGAAAAGGAGGAATGAAAAATGGCGTTAACAATTGAAGGTGCTACTCAAGGATTCGATGCTAATAATGTACAAGCATTAATAAGTGATCTTAATGCTAAGGTTGTCGATGTTGCAACAAACTCTTTAAGAGGAAATTTGGATGTATTAAGAACAGCTACAGATGAAGTTTGGGTAGGACAATCAGCAGAAAATTTTAAGAAAAATGTAGAAACCGATGTTGAAAGCATCGTTAGTGCTTTAGAAGAAGCAAAAGAAGCACTATTATCTGAGCTTTATGATATTGTAGATAAGCTTGGTGAAATGGATGAAAATTTGGTACAATTAAGATAGGAGGAATAAAAAATGAGTTTACAAAGTTTAGTTGGAAACGTTACTAGTAAAGTAGGAAACACTGTTCAAGATGTCGTTGGACAAGCAAAAGCACACATAACAAATATTTTTGGAACTGTTAAAACAGGATTTTCAAATATTTGGGGTGGAGGATTTGCTGGTATTGATGAAAATGGATTAGAAACTTTAAAGGGAAGCATTGATACTTATTGTCAAGGTATTGAGGATACAATTAAAGGATTTAATGAAGATGCTAATATTGAACAAGCATATAAAGGTGTAGTTGGAGATGCTGTAAGAGCTTATTGTGAAGGTGTAAAAGAATTATTAGCAGCTTATGTAAGTACTATGAGAACTGAAAAAGAAGATGCTAACACTGCATTCCAAAATTGGAAAGCTGCTGCTAGTCAATTAGCTTCAGATATTACTGCTGATGCAGATCAAATTAGAAGTCAAGCAAATGAAATAAGAGTTGATTAATATTTTTTAATTAAAGGAGGATTCTTATTATGGCAAGTATTGCTGAATGTAGAAATAATATTAATAATTATAATACTTTAAAGAGTAAAGTTAATTCAATAATAACTTATTTAAATAATTATAATGATAAAGATGATATAGTTTTAACAAAATTAGATCAAAATTATTCTATAAATAGTGAAAATGCTAATATTTATGGTACATTAAATAATTTAAGTACTGATATTAATAAGACTTCTAATTATTTAAAAAATACTATATTACCAGAAATAGATAATGCTATAAGAAATGAAAATAATACAATAGCAGCAATAGAAGAAGAACAAAGAAGGGCAGCTGCAGCCGCAGCAGCCGCAGCTGCAGCTAAGAAAAAGAGTTCTTCATCTAGTTCTAGTTCTAATACAAGATATTGTCCTGTATGTGGTAGAAAATTAGAAAAATATAGAGGAATGGATTATTGTTGGACTTGCTTAAAAGATTATTAATATAGTGAGGTGATATAATGGCAGTTACATCAGTAGATACTGAAAGTGTAAGACAAATTTGTAATGACATTAATGATATAGTTACTGAATATGAAGTAGAAATAACAAAATTATTTAAAAGATTCAGTGAAGTACCTTATGTTACAAAAGAATGGGTTGGTAATAAATCAGAAGAATACTTTAATCATATTTTATTAGAAAAAGCAGATTATATGACTTTTGGTGAAGAAATAAAAAAATATAAAAGAAAAATTAAAGATGATATGGATAATATTGAAGATACTATATCTACAAATAGTAAAAATGAGTCAGGAGAGATTTATAATGACTAAGTTAAAATATCCAAAAAATGGAATAAGTAGTTTATGTAGTGAAAATATAAATAATTGTTCTATAGAACTAAATGCTACATTACAATACACTGATTATACTGTTCCATCTAATTTTAAATATAGAACTTATATGAATGATTTACCAAATCTTTTATCAAGTTATGTTAAAGAGCTTAATTCTATTTTAAATAAGATTAATACAAGTGATTTAAATTATGAAACTTGTGAAATTGAAATGACGGAAAATTCTAAATCTTTTCAAGAATATCGTATAGAAGAGAGAGATAGAGCAATATATTAGTATTTTATTCATAAAATACTAGTTTTTTTAATAAAATTATGATAAAATCTAGTAGTTGACGAAGAAAGAAAGAGAGAGATATTGATTTTATAGAGAGTTAGTGGTTGGTGTAAACTAATAAAAAGAT
>CANPYN010000049.1 GCA_947588635.1 uncultured Clostridia bacterium | reverse complement strand
CATTGCCTTCTTTATCTAAAACTTGTATTTTAGCCCCTTCGATTTCTTCGCCACCAATGTTTTGTTTTGACATATCTACTACTTTATCTACTAAAACTTCGTGCTGTGTTTCTTTGTCCTCTGTTACTGTAAATTCAGTATCTGTCGCAACAACATAGCCTTTTGGAGCAACTTCTTCGTGTAATATATATGTTTCTCCTTCAACTAAATTTTTGATTCTGTGTTCTTCTTTTTCAGATACCCATTCATCTACAACATTGCCTTCTTTGTCTAAAACTTGCATTTTAGCTCCTTCGATTTCTTCGCCACCTACATCAACTTTAGCCATTTCAACAACTTTATCAATTAAATTTATTTCTAAATTTGTTTCATTATTAGGAACTGTAAATTCTTTATCTTTAATTCTAACATATCCTTCTGGAACTTCTATTTCTTTTAATGTATAAGTTTCATTTTCTTTAAGTCCTGATACAATATGAGTTTCTCCATCTGTAATCCATTCATCTATTAAATTTCCATCTTTATCTATAACTTGTAATTTTGCACCTTTCAATGAATTTCCGTCAACATCAGTTTTATTTACTTTTACTTGCTCATTTACTACTTTTACAATTTGTGTTTCTTTATCTGTAGATACATCAAATGTTCTTTCAGATAGTAAAACGTATTTATCTGGAGCAGTTTTTTCATATACTTTATAACTTTCATTTTCCTTTAAACCTTTTATATAATGTTCTTCTAAATTTGAAGTCCATTCGTCTAAAATATTATCATCTTTATCTTTTACAACTAATTCTGCCCTCTCTAATGGATTTCCATTAACATCAGTTTTTAGAATTGCAACCTTCTTATCAACCATTTCTATTTCAAGATTTGTTTTATTATTAGGAACTGTAAATTCGACATCTGCTGCTTTTACATAAGGATCAGGTACTTTTACTTCTTGCAAAATATAAGTTTTTCCTTCTTCTAAATTTGAAGCATAATGAACTTTTCCATCACTGGTCCAACTATCAATAACATTTCCATCTTTATCTATAATTTGTAATTCAGCTCCTACAACAAAATTACCATCTGAATCAATTTTATTAACTAAAACCTGTTCATCTTTCATTTCTACTTTTTGCATTTCAGAATTATTTTCTACTGTAAATTTAATATCTGTTGCTTTTACAAAGCCCTCTGCTGAAATTTCTTCTCTTAAAGTATATTCTTTATCTACTGTTAAACCTTCTATTAAATGAGGTTGTTTCTTTGAAATCCATTCATCTATAATATTTCCATTTTCATCAATTATTTGTAATTTTGCACCAAGAACTTCATTTTCTCCAGTAATATCTGTTTTTGAAATTTCAAATAAAGTAGTTTTATTTTCTATATCTCTTTGAATAACATATTCTTTTGTTTTTGTGTCAGTTTGTTCAAATTTTATTTCATAAACTTCACTATTTATAACTGTTCCATCTAAAAAGCTTATTTCTTGTAATGTATAAGAACCCATAGGCAATTCAGCTATTTCTAAATGTCCATCTGCATCAACATTATATTCTCCTATTGTTTTTCCTTTTTTGTAAATAACAGAACCATCAGCATAGTCTATTATATTTTCATTTGCTTTTAATCTAAATTTTATAGAACTTAAATCACCTGTATTTATTAATGATTTATCTACATCCTCATTTAGTAAAATAGATTTATCAATAACTAATCTTCCAGTTGGTTGTTCGTTCTCAACTTCTACTGTAATCCAAGCATCCCAGTTTAAGTCATATTCAACTGATTCATTCATACTATTTACATAGAAAATTAAATTATCATCTAATTCATTAAATCCTTTTGGAATTACTTTTTCCACTAATCTATAAGTTCCAGCATCTAAAGGAGTTTCTGTTTCACATACTCCATTTTCATCTGTAGTCCATTCTCTATAATATTTAGATCCAACTTTACATTGAACTAAATTCCATTCTCTTGTAGCTCTATCATATTTATAAAGTTCAAAAGTAGCATTTGAATATGTTACAGTTTTACCTGTCTTTTTATCTTTCTTAACCATTTTAATATAAGCTGTAAATGGACTATCATTTGCAATTACTTCTTTTATAACTCCATCAGAATTTTCATCAATTGTAACAGTAAATTCTTCAACTCTATTTATATCTGAATCTGGCACATAAGTTTCAGATACAACATACTTTCCATAAGCAAGAAAATCAGATATACCATGTCCGTCTAAATCTGTTTCAAAAGTACACCATTCATCTTCAGCAAATTCGTTTCTGTGTTCATAAGCTTCATCAAAACTTCCATAATATTTTACATATTTTTCAAGAATTGCTGTAAATTGTGCCTTATCAACTACTGGTGCTACTTGATTCATATCTGTAGATACTTTTATTAGTTCAAATTTTGCTCTTTCTACTTGTTCTGAAACATTTTGTGATACATTAATATCTGCTGTACTTTGATCTACATAGTTAATTGCAAAATTATAAGTTGTTTTATCTGGTAAATATCCTGATTTTGGAAGTTCAGTTTCTCTTAAATAATAATTTCCCATAGGAAGTCCTTTTAGTTTACTTCCACTAATACTTAAAGATACTCCATCAGCATTATTTAAAATCTTAACAGTAGGAGTTCCTGTTGCATCAAATGTAAATTTTGCAATTTTATCATCTTTATTGTAGTAAGTTACTGTTTTTGCATAATTAGTTATGTTTTCACTTGCATATAATGTATATACTGCACCAGAAAATGTAGCATCTCCATGATGATATGTACCATCTGGTCTAACTCCATTTCCTGTTAAAACATCTAATTTCTTAATATCAATTATTCCTGTTGGTTCATCATTTATAATTGTTGTAGAGTCAAAAACCACAGCTGTATTTTCATCTGCATATTTTAATTCTACTTCTTTAGATTCTGAATTTAATAAATAACCTGTACTTGCATAAATTTCAGTAACTATATATTTTCCAAGATGTAAATTCTCAAGTGTTCCTGTCCCATCTCGTGTATTTTCAATAGTTCCTACTTCATCTCCTGCATGAAAATATGTTACTGTACCCTCTTTGTTTACAATATCCTCAGCAGCAGTAACTAAAAATTTTGAGTTTGGTACTTTATCACCATTTTGGTTTGTTTTTGTAACTGTTATTTTTCCAGTAGGCTCATAATTTATAATTTCACCTAAATCAACAAATACACTTGCTGTATTTTCATCTACATAATCAATACTAAATGTATGTTTTTTAGTATCTTTTAAATATCCATTTGGAGATGAAAATTCTTTCAAATAATATCTACCAAGTTTTAAGTTATCTACTTTTCCTATTCCATCAGTTCCAGTTATAACAGAACGTATCTTTTGATCTTTGGTATAAAAAGTTATATTTCCTGTTGGATCTTTTATATCTTCATCTGCATATAATTCAAATTCCACATTTGATAATACATCTCCATTTTCATTAACTTTCTTAAATTGTATTTCTCCTGTTGGTTCAATATTTGTAAATTCAACAGTTGCTACTTGGTTGGCTATTACCTCCACACTTTTTATAGAAGTATCAATTAAATATCCTTTAGGAACTGATACTTCTTTTATATAATAAGTATTATTAGCTTTTAATTTTTGAAATAAAATTTCTCCATTCGTAGATGATGTTCCAGAAGAAATTTTACTATTACAACCTGGATCACTATATATTTCAAATTCACAATTAGAAACAGGATTTCCCAAAGTGTTTACTTTCTTAATTTTTAAATCTCCTTTATTTTCTTCAGCATTAACTGTTACATTAAAAAAAGATGGATCAACATAATTTGAAAACATCAAATTCTGAATAACGCCTGAATTAAATTGAAAATATAAAAATGTTGACATTTTATTTTTATCATAACTAGCACCATTTGGTAATAATTGAAAAATTTCATTTTCACTTGAATTAAAATTTATCGTTCCAGTAGCATCATCTGATGCTGAAATTATCAAATCATTACTTCCCTTTACATGTGAAAATGTTACTCCACTTATTGTCGTATTAAAATTATCATAGCTAGAAAGTACATTATTAGTATCATTTAAAGTTATACTTTCACCAGATTCTACAGTATTAGAAGAGCCTGAAAAAGATACATTTAAATTATGATATTGATTATAATATGTTTCTGTTTGTGTAAGCCAAGTTTTATAAATTGAAGTTGACATCAAATCAGGATTCCAAGAATCTCTTGCTGGTACTTTTCTACTTCCATCAATATGATTATGTATATATTCCCAAACATATTGTTGTGTAGCAGCTGCTGCCCTTTGAGCCTCCAAACTTTTTGCAATTCCTGTTCCATAATTCATAGTATAACCAAAATAAATCATCTCTGCTATTTTTGAATATTGTTCTTTATTTTCTCTATATTCAACCCAAAACTCACTTCCATACGCATATTCTTTATTTACTACAGAAGGTTTATTAGATTCACTACAAAATAACATATATTCTGCTCCATCATATATACAATAGTGCATTTCGTGTTTATAATAATTAAAACTATTTTCAATCACACCAAAAAAAGCATTTTTATTCATATCAGTTATATATTCTGCAAATACTTTTATTGGTAATGAATTTAATACTATTATAACTAGCATAATAATTGCTATAATTTTACTAACTTTTCTTTTCATTTTTTATTTTCCTCACTTTTTTTCCAAATTAAAAAAGAGCCTTTCAGCTCCTTTTTTATATTTATTTTTTAATCTTTTTGTACCCAAAAATAATATTTTCCACACATACATTGATCTACTTTATAATGTCCACTTTCTAAATTTCCCATATAACTCTTACAAGCATTAAAAGCTTCATCCCAAGTATCATAATAACCGATGCTCATTTCCGCCATCACCTAAAATATGTATATTTCCACCGTCTACACACATTTTAGGTTGTTCTGCTTGAATCTCTTGCTGTATTTGAGAATTACTTTCCACTGTTGTTTCAGTTTGAGATTGATTTAATTGTTGAACTTGTTGTTCTGTTGTTTCTTCTGAAATATTTTCCTGTGGTTGAATTACTTCCGTATTACTTTCTCCAACATTACTATTTTTATTTATTAAATCTGTCTGTAAAATATCTGTTTTATCTTCACTTACACAGTTATTTTCATTATTTTGATTTAACAAAGTTTGTTGTTCTGATATATTATTTTGGATTTCAATTTTATTTTCTTCATTAGTTAACTTCATATTTTTTTCCTGAGTATTATCATAAATAATATTCTCTATCTTTTCTTTATTTTCAAAAGAATTTTTTATTACTATTTTATCTTTGGTTTTCTTATTATTTACTAAAATGCTAAATAAAATAATCATTGAAATAATTAATAAAATTAAAAATAAAACTTTCTTTTTCATAAATAAATCCTCCATATAATAATATATTTTTTTACATTCCATTTTAATTTTACATAAAAATGCATTTTCTTTACTTCATTCATTTTTAGTATTGTCTTTTAAATATGAAAAGTCATTAAACTTTTTTTCTAATTTTTCATATTCCTTTTTTAATAAAGTATAATTCTTAATTTCAGTATCTATATTATTAATTTTTTCTTGTAATTTTAACTGTTCATCTGTAATCTTTATTTTACTTGCCATTAACTGATTTAACTTTTTTTGTATCTTTTTTATCATTTCTACCTCCAGTATAGCGTAATTTTTTATATTTGTCAGCTCATTTTTTAAAATTAATTTATTTCACATAAATTAGCAATTATATAATACCTTTGATTTGTTGGTCTAGTTTTAGCATTTATATATGAGCAAGTTGATAATTTTATTATTTTTTCAATTTTATTACTATCTATTTTATATTTACTAGCATTCTTATAATAATTTAATCTTTCATTAAAATCTAATAATTTTATATTATTTATTTCAGTTTCAAAATCTATTGAATATACACTAAAAATTGTTGCTTCATAATTACACTTTGGCGTATATATCTTAAATTTTAGATGAGAATATAAAAAATTCTCATCTAAATATTTTTCCAAATTTGAAAACATACTATTATTTCTCATATTATGTCCATATATAATAGTTTCTTTATCCTCAAATGGTGTTATATTTGTCGTAAATATAGAGCCATTCGAATTATATTTCTTATCAAATGAATGTTTTAAATAATAATTATCTTTATCTTTTAAAATTGGATAATTTATATTTGTATCTTTAATCTCAATCCAAGCAATTATATCTTCATTAACTAATTTTAAATAATTCCAATCAATTTCTTTTTCTTTACTTTCATTATTCACTTTGATAGTTTCATCAATTAAATTTTCTACAGATTTATTATTTTCTTCTAATTCTTTCAAATCTTTTAAAATAATATAACAAGATATAAAAAAAACTATTATAAAAACTAATATAGTAAAAATTAGTATAAATTTTCTACATTTCATAATTACATTCCTTTTCTTTCAACATTAGATTAAATTTTTCTACTCCTTCTGGATCATATTTCTTTAATTCTTCTAAATCAAAAGCAACTGCATCATAAGTTCCCATATTATATTTAACTTTTCCATATACTTCTTTTATAATTTTTGCATTCACTAATTCTTGCTCAAGTCCAATGCTTTCCGCCAAAGAATCAATAAATCCCTCATTTTCATCTACACACATTCCTGACAAATTTATTGTTATATCTGAATATGGTTCTCCTCCTTTATATGCTAAAATTGCTATTCTATTATTATTTCTGTACGATAAAACATTTATAAATAAATCTTCTCCTTTAAATTTTAATGTTTTTCTTTTTGCATTGTTCATTTTATCTTATCCTCCAATTCTTTTATTTTTTAACAATTGCAATTTTAAACTTTTATAATAATAATTTACAAAACTTATAATTTCGTTATCTTTATTTTTATACTCTATTTCTCGCAATTTACATTCATCATAAAGACTAATTAACTGTTCTCTATTAATTTTATATAATAAAGAACTCACATTTTCTTTTACAGTTAACGCTAACGCATACGATATAATTTTTATTTTTTCAATATTTTCTGGTTTCATATAATTAATCATTTGTTCTGTATATATCATTTCATATTTTTGTAAAATATCATATATTTGCATTTCTAAATTTTCAAATTCTTTTGGAATTTGTTTTTCTTTATTTATAATATAATAAAAAAAACTATCTAACATATTAATATTTATAATATTATCTTTGCTCATTTTACGTATAGGGTATGTACTATTTTGCTCATAGGGGTATTGATTATTTTGCATACAGGGGTTATCTACTATATAAATTCTTCGTTCTATAATTTCTTTTTTTTCATTTCTTATTAATTTAACATATATACTTCCTAATTCATATAAATGTGATATCCATCTTGATATTGTACTTTGACTTACTCCATATAATTCTGCAAAATATCTATTATTAGCAAAACAGTAGCCTTCCTTATTACTTAATGCCGTTATTTCTCCATACATCAATCTTTCAGCAAATTTTAATTCTTTATTATATCTTATATACGCTGGTATTATTGCATAATAATTACTCGGTACATTGTTCTCCATAATAGCTTAATCCTCATCTTTATTTTTATTTTAAGAAAAAATAAAAAAACCACTATATTTAGCAGTTTTTTTATAGGTGTTTATAATCATTTTTTCTTATTTTTAAATAATTTTCACTTGTGCTTTAATTGTACGGTCTATGATTGCTCTGTTGCAATGGCAGAATATATTGCAGGAAGTGAAGAAGCTTTTGTGGAAAAAATGAATCAAAAAGCTAAAGAACTTGGGATGAATGACACAACATTCAAAAATTGTCATGGTATTGATGAAGATGATCACTTAACTTCTAGCTATGATATCGCTTTAATGTCAAAAGAACTTTTAAATAATCACCCAGATATTACAAAATATACTACTATTTGGATGGATTCATTAAGAGATGGTAAATCAGAACTTGTAAATACTAATAAATTAATTCGTACTTACGAAGGTGCAACTGGATTAAAAACTGGTTCTACATCACTTGCATTATATAATTTATCTGCAAGTGCCACTCGTTCACGGTTTTTCTTTAATAGCAGTAGTTATGCGTGCCCCAACTCCTAACGATAGAGTTAGCAATGCCAAAACATTATTAGATTATGGATTTTCTAATTTTGAATTTTGCAATACATCAACCAAAAACAAAGTCGTTCAAAATGTTCCAATTGAAAAAGGTATTAAAACAAATGTAAATTTAGTTTATGAAAAAAGCACGGGAAATGTTGTTAAAAAAGGAAGTGCTACAAATTTAAAAAATGAAATAAAAATTAATGAAAACATTTCTGCACCAGTAAATAAAGGAGATGTACTGGGAAAAGTAGATTTTTATTTAAATGACGAATTAATTTCAACTACAAATTTAATAGCAGAAGAATCAATTAAAAAAATGAATTCTATTAATATGTTTGAATATATTTCTACAATTTGGGGAAATTTGCTAAGAAAATAAATTTTCATTTAAAAAGGAAAACCATAATAATTTTTTCTTACTTGGCTTTCCTTTTTATTTTTTAGATTTATATACAATTTTAAATTTAAACTTTTGTAATATCTACAACATCTAGAGTTTCTTCAATTTCATCATCTTCTATTGCATCATATAAAGCATTAACTGTATCTAATGATGTAAAGCATGGTATTTTACATTCTACCGCCATTCTTCTGATTTTAAATCCATCTCTATTTGATTCTTTTCCCTTTGTTGGTGTATTTACTACAAAATTTATTTTTCCATTTTCAATTAAATCTATAATGCTATCTTTGCCTTCCCAAAGTTTTTCAACAACATTTACATGTATACCATTGCTTTCCAAGAATTTTGCAGTTCCAGATGTAGCATAAATTCCAAATCCTTTTAAATAAAATTTTTGTGCAATAGGTAACATTTCTGGTTTATCTTTATCTCTAACAGTTATTAAAATATTTCCTGTTTTTGATACATTTGAACCACTTGCAATAAAAGCTTTTAAAACCGCATTTGAAAAGCTTTTAGCAACACCTAAAACTTCCCCTGTTGATTTCATTTCAGGACCTAAACTTGTATCTGCATTCTTTATTTTTTCAAATGAAAATACTGGCATTTTTACACAAACATATTCACTTTTCTTATATAAGCCAATTCCATATTCCATGTCTCTAAGCATTTTTCCTAAAATTACATTAGTTGCAATTTCAATCATTGGCAAATTAGTAACTTTACTAATATATGGAACAGTTCTACTTGAACGTGGGTTAACTTCTATAATATAAACTGCACCTTGACAAATTATAAATTGAATATTAATCATTCCAATTATATTTAATTCTTTAGCTATTTTTTTAGTATATTCAACTATTGTATCTAAATGTCTTTGCTCAATAGTTTGAGTAGGATAAACAGAAATACTATCTCCAGAATGTACACCTGCTCTTTCCAAATGTTCCATAATTCCTGGTATTAATACGTCCATTCCATCACAAATTGCATCAACTTCCAATTCTTTACCCATCATATATTTATCAACTAATATTGGGTGTTCTTGAGCAACTTTATTAATTTCATTAACATATTCTTCTATTTCATTGTCATCATAAGCTATCGCCATTCCTTGTCCACCTAAAACATAAGATGGTCTAACTAATACTGGATATCCCAACCTTTTAGCTACTCTTTTTGCTTCTTCTACTGTGTAAATTGTTTCCCCTTGAGGTCTCAATATTCCACAATTTGATAAAGCCTTGTCAAATTCTTTTCTATCTTCTGCTCTATCCATATCTACTGGTGAAGTTCCTAAAACTTGAACTCCCATTTTATCTAAAGCTTCAGTAAGTTTTATAGCAGTTTGTCCACCAAATTGTACTATTGCTCCAACAGGTCTTTCAATTTCTACAATATTTCTTACATCTTCAGGAGTAAGTGGTTCAAAATATAATTTATCTGCAATATCAAAATCCGTACTTACAGTTTCT
>CANPYN010000048.1 GCA_947588635.1 uncultured Clostridia bacterium | reverse complement strand
GCATTAGTAATGCTATCAATAAAAACAGGAAAAGGAATAAGTTACACAATACTAATAACAACAATAGTAGCAATGCTTGCAGGAGGAATATACTTAATAAAGAAATATGTGTTAAGACATTAATAATAAAAAAATGTTAGAAGTTTCACACTTCTAACATTTTTTTGTTGAATAGAAAAAGGCCCACTGTTGTTCTTGGCTGTGAATAGTAACCTTAAATATTACAAACATATTACAGAAATATAAAAAATAGATGACAAAACGGAAAACTCATTGACAAGAAAAAACAAAAAAACTATAATAAAATTAAATGAGGTATAAATATTATTAAACATAATATATAACAAACACTGTAGGGGCGGACGGCACTGTCCGCCCGAAGAAAATGGATTTGCTCTGAATTCCCAATGTAGACAGGCAGATAAAAGGTTCAATATAAAAAATATATATTAACCCTTTTGTCTCCCGGAAGAAGGACTACGAAGCAAAAGCCGGACCCCGAAAAAGGGCTTAATATCTATTTTTTATATTTGAACCTTTATAACAAAACCAAAGAAGAACAAGGAGGAAACATATGTTAAAACAAATAACAGAAACGAACAACAAATTTAATGCAAATATTGTAGGGGTCGCACCCCAGGGCGACCCACAAACAAAAAATATAAAGGATAAACTAATTGCAAACGACGTAGGGGCAGATTCCATATCTGCCCACAAAAAAACAACAAAAAATACTTTAAAGGAACACTCAAATCTCACCTCACACTTCACACCTCTCACCTCTCAAAAAGGAATTACTCTAATAGCATTGGTAATCACCATAATAATAATGCTAATACTAGTAACAGTAACAATAACAGTAGCCTTAAAAGGAGAATTATTTAACACAGCAAAACAAGCAAAAACAGAAACAGAAAACAAAATAAACGAAGAACAAAACTTAGCAAGTGGAAAAGTAGAAATAGACGGAGAATGGTATGATTCAATAGATGAATATGTAAAAGGTGGAGTAGTACCAACAGAAAATGATTATGGAAAATATGTTAAATATGGTGTTGACTTAAATGGAGATGAAAATTTAGAGAACGACTGGAAAGTATTCTATGTAGATAAAGAAGGACGTACATTTATAATCGCAGCAGACTATGTAAGTAGTAACACATGTGAAGCATTAAAAACAGCAACAACAGCAGCAAACATGACAGAAAATACTTCAGATGATAAATATAAGGGCCATTGTTATTATTGGGATTATAAGGATGGAAACCCAGAAGTGATATACCATTGCAATGATGGACATAATGATTTAAATAACAGTAAAGATCCATGTTCATATCCAGATATATTCATGGGAACAGGATACTATTGTTCAGACCACGTAGGAGAAGACGGAACCGGAGGAAATCCAAATTCAAGATGTGCAAGTAGTTTAATGTGTACAGAGAATTGGGAACCATTTGTTGACGAAAGTTATGGAGCAACACATGCAATAGGAGGACCAACGTTAGAGATGTGGGTAGCAAGCTGGAACAAAAAACACGGACAAAATGCAGAAGGAGAAGATAATGGAATAACATTATGTGCAAATGGAAATAGCAATCGTGGTTATGGTTATTATGTCGGAACAGGTGAAAACCCTACGGATTATGATATATTTCTAACAAGTTGTACAGAAGGGTATAACGACGAACTATATTTCCCACACAAAGACTATGAAAATTTAGATTTAGATGGAGATGATAAAAGCAACGACTATTGCGAAGGCTACAGGCTCGCGTCGCCTTCTGCTAGCTCCTATGAACACTACTTGATGGAAGTAAATTGTTCCGGCATGGTGAATCGCCACGGCTATAACTACGACTTATTACGGCCTTCGTCCCATAGTTTGTCTAGAATCTGGAGTTAAATTAGCAAAAACTGTAGAACCCCAGAGTTAAGCAGGTTATAGTACAAATAAAAAATAAAGGACAATATATTGCAAACATTGTAGGGGCAGATTCTATATCTGCCCTCAACAAATATACACCACAAAATTAATATCGAAATTATTAATGAATAAGGTTATACAAACGATACAAGAAATATATAAAGAAAAAGTTGTAATATGAACCAAAGTTTAGATAAAAGAATAAAGAAAACAAACTACTTAGTAAGAGGTTGGGTGAATTATTTTAGAATAGCAGATATTAAGTGTTATCTTTTCCTTGATTATATAAAAACAGCATTTATACTGGTAATATTTAAGATTATTGTATACAGCAAGGTTAGTCTACTTTTATTGCAATTGGCATAAAAAAATGGTATAATAAAAGTAGCTATAGTTATTATAGTTTAAATTCCTTTGTAATACTTGTTAGGTCAGGGCAAGTTTGACATATATATATAAAGCGCGCAGCTCAAAATTGAGAAAGGAAGATTTTATGAAAACATACAAGAAAGTAGCAATTGCTATATCAATCATTATTGCTGTTACTATAGGCATTGTGATTCGTATTTACGTAAGCAATGACCATTTTACTAGTCCCAGTCAAGAAGATTTTGATAGGCTTGAGGGGTATTCCTTAGTTATAGCTAAAACTCTTGATGAAAGGCTAATAAGAGATGAAAGCATTGATGTAAGTTATGAGATAGGTGAAAAAAATTTGATAGTTAGTCTTAAAACTGACGCTGACTATGGAATTAAATCATTTTATCCAATTGATGCTTTTAAAATAGCAAATAATGAGATAAGCGCAAAGATTAACTATTATAATGTAAAGCATGAACATTATTATGGCTATTCCTTACAAATAAAAAACGAGGTAAGCGCAATCTGCGCTTCCTATGGTATGCTTATAGGATTTGTACTTTGTATAGCATTCTTTATATACTTGATGATAGAAGGTGGATGTAAGATTGCTATAATAATAAGAAATAAAAAAAACTGACCAAAGTGGCACTCTCTCTATAGAGAGTGCCACTTTTCAAAGATAATTTTAATTAATCTTATTTTTTTTATTATTCTCTGCATATTGTTTTAATTTTTCATAGGCAAGGTATTTAACTGTTCCGGCAGGATATTTACCATCTTTATTTCTTTTTCCAGCAGGAACACCTGTTAATATTTCAATTCCTTCATCTAAGCTTGAAATTGCATATACATGAAATTTACCTTCTTTAACACTAGATATTATTTCATCAGATAAATGTAGGTTTCTAACATTTTGAATTGGAATTATTACACCATGTGTACCATCTAATCCTCTAGTTTTACATACTTGATAAAATCCTTCTATTTTTTCGTTCACTCCACCAATTGGTTGTATAAATCCTTTTTGATTAACTGAACCAGTTACTGCAATAGATTGATTTATTGGAATTCCAGATAAACTTGAAAGAATAGCATATGCTTCTGTACTCGAAGCACTATCGCCATCTACACCATTATATAATTGTTCAAAACAAATGCTAGCAGTAAGTGACAAAGGAAAATCTTGTGCAAATGTTTCACCTAAATATCCAGAAAGTATTAATACACCTTTTGAATGTGTAGGACCAGACATTTCGGTTTCCCTTTCTACATTTATTACTCCATTTTTACCCATGTAAGTGTTTGCAGTTATTTTAGCAGGTTTTCCAAAACAATAATCACCTATTGTCATTACGGTAAGACCATTTATAACACCTACTTCGTATCCTGATGTGTTAATTAATAATGTGTTTTCTTGAATCATTTCTAAATATTTTGAATCATATTTTTTGACTCTATCAATTCTTTCAAATAAAGCTTTATCTATAAAATCAGCAGTTACCACTTTTTTCTTTGAAAGTCGTGCCCAAGTAGAAGATTCTGCTATTATTTCTCCAATTTCATTAAATCTTGTAGAAAGTTTTTCTTTATCATCAGATAATCTTGAGGTATATTCTACAACTTTTGCCATAGCTTCTTTATCTAATGGTAACATACCTTCTTTTGAAGAAAAACTATGAACAAATCTAGCGAGTTTTTGTATATTAGTATCTGTTCTTGGAGCTGTTTCTTCAAATTCTACTTTTATTTTAAATAATTTTTTGAATTCAGGGTCTAATGCAAGTAGGGTATGATAAATGTTTGAATCTCCCAATAAAAGTACTTTTACATTTAAAGGGATAGCCTCAGGTTTTAGAGATATCATAACCATATAAGAACGTTGTTCCATATTATTTTCAATATTTAATTCTTTTACAAGTAATGCTTTTTTTAGTGTATCATAACATATTTGATTTGCTAGTAAATCGCTTGCTTGAAGTATTATATATCCGCCATTTGCCTTATGCAAAAGACCAGGTTGTAACATTGTGTAATCAGTTTTAAGCATTCCATATTGATTTTCATATTCTAATTTACCAAATAAATTATGATATTGATAATTAGAATCCATTATAACAGGAGCACCAGATAAATTACTATTATCTATAAATAAATTTACTCTATAATTAAGCCATGGCTTTGCAGGTTCTGGTTTTGCTCCATTTTGCACAATCTGTCTAGGTGGTTCTTCGATAAATAAATTGATATTTTTTAGTATATCTGTTTTTATATCATCAAAGAATTTAATGATTTTTTTGCTTTTTCTATATTTTGATTTTAGAGGATTTATATGTGCATTTATTGTAATTAGCGCGATATTTGATTGCCATGCTTCTATCCTTTCGTTATTTTCTTTTTCTAATACTTTAATTTGGTTTATGGCTTCTATAATTTGATCTTGAACAATTGTTGAATTTTCTTCAAAGGTTTTTCTTGTTTTATCATCTAGTTTATTAAATTCTTCTTCTTCAATAGCTTTACCATCAATAACTGGCATCATATATACACCATTGTTAGTAGCTTTTACTTGAAAACCATTTTTTAAGGAAGATTTGTTTAGCTTTTCTAATAGAGCAGATTTTTTTTGCTCAAATTTATTTTGCATTAAAGTTTTTTGTTTTTCAAAATCTTCATTTTTAAAAGTTAATTTGAGGTCTTTTTTAATATCCTCTATAAAGGAATCCATATCTGATTTAAATTCTTTTCCTAAACCTGCAGCTAATGATACTGCAATAGGCTCATTTGGCGTATTAAAATTATATATATAACACCAATCATCAGGGACCTTTTTCTTAGAAGCTACTTTATTAACATATTTTTTAGTGTACATTGTTTTTCCAACACCAGAAGGACCTTCTAGGTATAAATTGTAACCCTTTGAGTCAACACTTAGACCAAATTCTAATGCTTTAATTCCTCTGTCCTGTCCATATATTAAATCTGTATCAGTTAATTCGTCAGTTGTTTCAAACTTAAAAATATTTGGATTGCAAATATTTTTTAAATCCTTGTAACTTAATTCATTTTTTTTCATTTGTTTTTCTCCCTTCATATGTGTATTTTATTTTTAATTTTATAAGGTATGTCTTTATAAGGTTTGAGGGACACACCTTGTTATGATGTAAGAGTCATTATTAATGCATCATCTGTATTATTATAATATTTTTTCCTTAAACCTACTACTTTAAAACCAAATTTTTCATATAGTTTTTGTGCAGGAATGTTATTAGAATTTACTTCTAATGTTATAGAGGATATTCCTTTTTCAGATTTTGCCAGTTCTATTAAATTTGAAAGTAATATACTTCCTATGTTTTGTCGCCTAAATTTTTTTGCTGTAACTATATTTGTGATATGTACATCATCAACGGCTTTCCATATTCCAGCGAAACCAACAATTTCATTATTAATTTTGGCAACAATATATTTTGAATTAGGATTTATTAGTTCATTTTTGAATATATTTATATTCCAAAAGTCATCAAAATCTGATAAGAGAACATCTTCAATTTTATTTAAGTCTGATATAGTCATAGTAGAAATTATAACATTATCCATTTTTTTTTTCATCCTTTCAGCTTGAGACTTTCTTAGATAAAGTGGCATAAGTAAGTCAGCTGTTTTAGTATCATTATTTTTAAATTTATTATACGCACATCTTGCGATATTTTTTGCATGAATAATATTATCATATTGAAATTGTTTAATTTCCAATAATGATTTGTGAGTAACTGCTCCATCTCCAACAAATAATATATTTTTATATTTTTTTAGAACAGTGATTACGTTATTTATATCATCTGCTAAATAATCTTCTAATAAGTTATAGTTTTTGTCAAATATTCCACAATATACTTGATTATTTCTTGCATCTATAAGAGAACATATTGTTTCACAATTTTTATTTTGTATGTTATATGCGATAGCTTCTAATGAAGAAACATCTACTATAGGAAGGTTTAAAGATTCAGAAAAAGCCTTTACAGAAGATATTCCTATTCTAATACCAGTAAAAGAACCGTGGACCAATATCACATGCTATAAGGTCAATATCAGATAATTCTAAATTTGTATCTTTAAGTAATTTGGATATTAAAGGAATTAATGTTTCTGAATGTGTTTTATTATTATCTATATTTAATTCTAATATGCAGTTTTCGTTTTCTGAAATAGAAACAGACGCAATATTACTAGATGTTGAAATACTTAGAATTTTCATATTTATTATTCCTTTCGTAATTATAGATGTTATATTTTAGACTGAAGTTCTTTTATTACGTTTTCTAATCTTTCGCCATAAGCTGTAAAGTTTAAATATCTGATTGAGTCATCATGTTCATCTTTTGTAAATTTTATTTTTATATAGTTTTTAGGTAATAAATCTTCTATTAATTCACCCCATTCAATAACACATATTCCATTTGTAAAATATTCTGTGCCACCAATTGAATAAAATTCACCCATATCAGCCAATCTATATACATCCAAATGATAAATATTTGTATTATCTTTTTTGTGCTCATTAACTATTGTAAATGTTGGACTAGAAATTTCATTATCTAATCCCCAATGAGACAAAAATCCTTCCGTAAACTTTGTTTTGCCAGATCCTAAATCGCCAGACAAAACCACAATATCACCATTTTCTAACTTTTTTGCTAGGCAAGCAGCTATTTTTTTAGTTTCATCTTCATTATGAGATATAAATTCAAACATAAACTCACCCTTTATTGATTTATATTCATATTTTATATTAGTTGATTTCATTTGTAAATAAAAAAATTAAAAAAAATAAAAAAATACTATTGACAAAATAAATATCCTAGTTTATAATTTATAAACGTAGTAAGAAAATGCAGGTGTAGTTCAATGGTAGAACCTCAGCCTTCCAAGCTGATGACGTGGGTTCGATTCCCACTACCTGCTCCACACCTTTAAAAAGAGCTAGAAATACTGAAAAATCAGCATTTCTAGCTCTTTTTGTTTTGAATGTTTTTATCTGTTTTATTTAGAATTGAATTTGGCATATTACAATTTGATTTAATCTTTTAATTATGGCAAATTCGCCATAATTAAAATTAGGATTATATATTTCTTTCCAGATACATAAAAATTCAATAGTATTTTATTCCTTAACCAGTCTGAAACAAAAAAATTCCCATCTTTTGATTTTAACATATCAGTAATTGATATATGGAAATAGATAATGTATATGATATGTTGAAGGTTTTTACTAAATACGATAAAAATATTGATTTATAAAATTTAATATGATAAAATTTTGTTGGTATTAAAGAGTAATTTTCATTATAATAAAAGTAAGCAATTCTAACTTTTTGCTATTAAACAGTCAGAATTGCAAATTGTAAAGGTATTAACATTTAAAAATAAAAGAAAGAAGAAAGGAGAAAGAAAATGGTAAAAACAATGAGAAAACATCCAATATCAGTAGCAATTATTGGGCTAATAATAGGGGTAGCTTCAATAATATATATACCTATTGGCAAAGGTAATCCTTTACCGATGGCACTATTACGAATAGTGTTATCTGCCATTATGATTGGAATTATGATTTTAATGGGAGCAAAAAAGTCATTATCAAACGTGAAGGAAGGCTTTTCAGATACATTACGCAAAAATAGGTATCTTTTAATTCTAGCTTTGATTTTAGGAATGTTAATATTTATTCCTGGAATCCTTAATTACGGATTTTCAACAGAGTTATTACTAAAAGAATTATCTTACTTTATATTATGTATTACAATAGGTTTATTTGAAGAAAGCCTATTTAGAGGTGTAGTATTTCAAGGAATTTTAAGAAAAACAGGAAACACATATAAAGGTATTTGGGTAGCTATAATAATATCTTCTATTATATTTGGAGCAGTTCACGTTTATACATATATAGTAGGCGAAAGCTACGATTTAACAGGCATTATCGAATCAATAGGAAAAACTCTCCAAACAGGTGCAATAGGTGTACTTTTGGCAGCCGTATATTTGAAAACAAAAAATTTATGGGCTACTGCTTTAGTTCATACTTTAAATGACTTTTTCTTAATGCAGGCTATAATGTTTACAAACAATACTTTAGGAAATTACGTAACAGGTGGAACAGACGGTGTAAGAACTATCATTATATATGTTGTGCAAGTCTTATTATATGTTCCAGCATTAGTTAAAGCTATAAAAATCATAAAAGAAGTTGAAGTGCCAGAATACGGAGTATTTGAAGAAGAATAAAAAAATAATAAGTATAATATTAGTTTTTGTTATCAATAATAAATGAAAAAGTGAGATAAGATGTAATTTTCTTATTACTCACTTTTTTGCTTTTTTTATTCGATATAACCTATGCCACCAATAATGGCTAAAACACAAATATATTATAACATAATTTGTGATTTGATGTATAATTATTTTTTAAGTATTAATAAGAATTACTTGAAGTTTCATAAAAGTTATGTTAAATTAAAGACAATAAATCGAATTATATGAGGAGAAGGTTGAGAAATAAAATTTCGAATACCTGTTTCGAAATCGCTCCAACGACGAATTTATTCGAACTTTTATAGAACATATAAATACAAATATCATTCTAAAAAAGAATGGTATTTTTTAATTAATGAGAAAAAGGTTGCAAACATAATAATTTAATATTATTTGACATTTGTAAAATATATGTGTATAATAAATATAGGAAATGACAATTCCACAAACGTGGTTTTGCCGAATATATTGTGAAAACTCACATCAACTCGTCAAAGTTACAGATGTGAGTTTTTTTCTATTTATGTAGTTGCTTATCAACCCAGTTCTTATATAGAACTGCAATCAAGGCAACGTTTAATGTTAAAGATAACATTAGAGATATTATAAAAAATAGTATCACTTCAACCATAAACATCACCACCCTTCCTACGATGCTTCGTAAAAATTGGTGGCAAAACCACATCTGCTTTTCATCATTTCCTATATTTACCAATATACAATATTTTCAAATAAAAAAACAAGTGAACAGAACAAATTTTTGAAAAATATTATATTTATACTATTGTAAATTATATAAATTATGATATACTTTAATAAATTGATTGATATTTGTATCAATCGTTAAGTGAGAAAAAAGTTGTAGATAACTACGACATTCGCTCCAAAATTAAAACCTTATAAATGCTGAAATATCAGTAATTATAGGTTTTTATTTAGTCTTTTTAAATAACAATTTATTTCTCCATCAGTAATAAATTTATTATCTTTATAATCCCAAAAAAATAGTTTATAAATATTAGTAATTTTATTATTAATATATTTTTCTATTATTTGTCGTACTTGGGGTGTCATTGGAATAGTTCTTTTTCCTTTGTAAATTGCTGTCTTTCGTACATAAGTTTTAGTGTGTTCTCCTAAAATTACTTAAAAATATGGCATAAATATATTGAATGGTACCCAAGAAACTTATCAAAAGCCTTAAGTCATTTTTTATTTTTATAAAAATTGCAAAAGCACTTGATATAAGAACAAAAGTTTGGCACAATATAGAAGTCAACAACATTTATAAGGAGTGTGATTTAATGAAAGAAACCTATGTAAATTGTTTGAGAAAATTGCGAGAATTTAAAAAAAGTTTAAACTCTCAAAATGATATAAAAAGAGGTAAACTATATTTTGCTTGGCTTAAAGATAAAACAGAAAAAATAATAAATGAGAAGGATGAAAATTATATTTATAAAAATATAGTAAAACATACATTACCTAATTATAGAATTGATAAATATAATTATGAAAGACTAAACATTCAGTTAAGAAACATAATTGATAATAATTATAT
>CANPYN010000047.1 GCA_947588635.1 uncultured Clostridia bacterium | reverse complement strand
TAAAATTACTATTTAAAAATTTATTTTCACTTTGTGTTGCGAAACTAAAAAGTTTCATGGAGTTTCCTATTCAAGAAGAAAAGAGATAAATTATCTCTTTTCTTCTTATATAGGAAAATTTGATTCAATCTTGACCTAATGTAATGTTTTTAGTTACTAAAAATGTTTTCCTCCTTTAGTATTATCAGTACTCTTATCATCATCTTTAGTTTTATTTTGTATATCTTTAGAATTTTTATGTATCTGTTCAATTATATTTTCTGTTTTATTTATTGCTGCTGTCTTTTTATTTTTTACAATTACATTTTTATATTTATTATAATCAATAACAATATATATTGATAAACCAAGAAGTGCCAAAATACATACTCCAAGAGCTCCTAATATTACATTCTTTTCATTTTGATTATACCAGTTTGAGATATTTTCCATTATTGTTGGTTTTGCCTTCTTGTTAACTTTTATAGTGTACGTAATGGTTTCTTCTTTTGGTTCTTCTCCTTCTTTTAAGTAATTTTTATCTTCAAGAGCCTTTAAAGTAATATTTATAGTATTTTCTCCTTCTTTTAAATTATTTGCTCCTTCTATATTAATTTCTGCTCCTTCTATATTTGGAATTGCCTCTATTTCTAAATTTTCTACATTGGACTCTAAATCGCTAAGTGTATATTCTATAGTATCAAAAGCAAATACTGGATTTAAAGGTATTTCTACTAACTCACCATTTTCATTTTTATATTTTATTATTAAAGATTTGAG
Source organism: uncultured Clostridia bacterium (assembly GCA_947588635.1). GTDB lineage: Bacteria > Bacillota > Clostridia > TANB77 > CAG-508 > CAG-452. The sequence goes on along the minus strand of CANPYN010000047.1, from coordinate 9,548 downwards.
TGCAACTGGAACTCTTTTTCTTGTTACTTTTATAATATAATTTGATGTACTTCCATCTTCTGCAGTAACAGCTACTGTTACTGTATTTTCTCCTTCTTTTAATTTTTTATTTCCTTTTACCTCTATTGTTGCATTTGAATCCGATGGAGTGGCAGTCACATTAATCTCTGAAGTTTCATAAGGAATTGTTAAAGCATATTCCTTAACATCCTTTTTAAAATCTGGAGTGATTTTTCCTTCTTTAACTGATAACTCAGTTAAAGTATTATCACTAGATTTTTTAGTTTTCTCTGTATTAGTTTTATTAGAATTACTATTTGAATATCCTCCATTTGAAGTACTTCCACTTGAACTACTTCCACTTGAACTACTTCCTCCAGATGAACCACCACTTGATGATTTAACAATGCTAACTGTTCTTGATGCAGATTTAGTTGATTCCTTTTCCGTACTATAATCTGCAATAGAACCTGAAGAAGTTATTGTTACACTTCCAGAACTACCAGCTGTACAAGTAAAAGAATAAGAGCCATTATCTAAAAAATCTGTTTTTCCTCCTGTTCCATTACTTACGGTTGTTTTTACTTTACCTGCTCCACCATTAACCGAAACTGTAACTGTAAAGGTACCTCCTGGTGATACAGATGATTTTGATGTGCTTATGCTTATACTTGCTGCATCTGATTTAATCGTCATTAAGAGCAATATAAAGATAATTGCTGTTAATATAAATAATAATTTATTCAAAATATTCTTTTTCATTATATTCTCCTCATATAAAATTTAAGTTGTTTTAAATTGTTATTTGACTTGCATTCATTATTTGATTTTTTATTTTTACGTAATCTGTTGCGCTTATTTTTCCATCTTTATTTGCGTCTGCAGCCTTTTCAGCTATATCATTTAAATTGTTAGAACCCATAATTTTATTTTTTACTTTCACATAATCCATTGCACTTATCTTGCCATCTCCACTTACATCACCAAGCATAACTAGTGTATATGTTTTTCCTTCATAAGTTATCTTAGCACCAGTACCAAATGATGAACTTGCATTTTTTGCACCTGATATTGTTTTTATAGTTGCACCTGGTGCAACTATGATATTGCTTCCACTTATTTTATATTCCTTAACTAATACTAAATAAGTTTTACTTCCGTCATCAGCTTCTCTTGCCATATAACCTGTTCCATATGGTGTAGAAACTCTATCCCAATAATAGTTATTTATTTTCTTAGTTGCTCTTTTTGTTATTAATACTTTAGTATTTTTTGGTACAACTGCAATATTATTTCCATTAGGAGCATCTTTTAATTTTAATCCTCCATTTGCATTTATATATGCTGATTCTCCAGTTTCTTTAACAGAAGAATTTGAAGGCTTTGCGCACGCTTTTGAAGGCATATTTTTATATAACGGTATAATAAATGAAAATGGACTTTCCAATATTCCATAATCTATATAATCACTTCTCATTGATGTACCTTCATTTTGAGCAGCTAATACATTTTGCATATATTGATGATCATATAAACTGTTTTTATTAACCACATTAAATTTTTGGAAATATAGTGTGTTTTGACCTACTGCTATATAATTTTTTGCTATAAATTCTGTTCCCCCTATAATTGACGCTCCAATACTTGTCCATTTTTCTTCCTTTGCTCTATTTAATCCGTTATCAATTATTTTTTGTGTTGTATTTCCTGTTGCTCCTATATTAAATACATTATAATAAGTTTTTCCTCCACTTTTTATTCCTAATCCTAATGTTGAACCTTTTCTTCCTTGTTCTTGTAAAATTCTTGAAACAATATGGTATGGACTTACTTTATGAGTAGTTGCTGCCTTTAATATAGCATCTACACATTCCTTACTACTAATAAATGTTCCTTTTACCATTTTTTCAATAGCTTTTCTTTCGTTAGTATTACTATTTGTACTTGAGTATGATAATTCTTGAAATTGAAATACATCATTTTCATTTACACTATTTCTTGGATCTATCATATACTCCACAGCATTTCTAGATGTACATCTCCAAGTTCCATTATCATATTTTTTATCATTGCATATAGTGCAAATCCAACCTTTAGGATAATTATATGGAGACAAATTTTTAGCTGATGAATGATGGTCTTGATATTCATTATTAATAACCGTCTCCCATTCTAATCCTGTTTCATATAATTTAAATGTCCAGTTTGGATGAGCTTTTGCTAAAGTTTGCAAAAGATTTTTATATCCTGGATATGTACTGTCAAAATTTGATGGTAAATTATTTGAACTTTTACTATATGTATATGTTTTTGCATATGATTTACTCATTAAATTTGGGATAAAATTAATCACAACATATATTATTGTAGCAAGAATTAAAATACAAAGAATTTTTTTATTAAATTGATTTAAACTATATTTTTGCATTTTTATCTCCTCTTTAGTTTTCTATAAATATTCTATACAATTAAAGTATATCGCAATGAAAAAAACAAGTCAAGAAAAAGAAAAAAAAGATTGATTTTTTTGTCATTTTTTTTTGAAATATAATATATAACATTTTATTTTATATTACAAAAGGATTTTGAATTTAATTCAAAATCCTTTTAGAATAAGTATTGATTTACATTCCACATCCTCTATTACATCCGCAGTTTGTAAATAATAGTAAGAATATTATTATAAAAAATAATATTGAACAATCATCTCCGCATCCTCCAAATAATCCACCTACACCATTATTGCATCCACAACCGCAATTTCTTTCATCTGGCATATCAATTACCTCCTTGTTATATGTTATATGATATAGTATGCAAAGCCTCTAAATAATGTTACACTTTTACAATAAAAGCCCCTCCATGCACTATCATATAGAAAAATTAATAAATATTTTTTTTGTATTAGTTTTTTAATTGACAATTTATAAAATTATGTTATAATTTTTGTAAGTAACATAATGTTACTACTATATTATTTACAGGAGGTAATTAAAATGAATGAACGTGTGAAAAAAACTGTTATGCCTGAGCGGTATTATTCTTTAGACACTAATATGTCATTTGATAAAATCAAACAGGCAGAGCAAAGTGGTGAATTTTTAATTGCTAGAGTATGTTATTATGATAGCAAAATGGAATGCCTTATTGTAAATTTAGGTAATGAATTTAAAGGGATAATTCCATTAGATGAATTTACCATATATCGAAACAAGAAATCTGATTTTTCTATTTCTCCAGCAGTTTACAGCTTTATTGGTAAAAACATCTGTGCATGCGTTAAAGAAATTGATAACGATGGAACTATTATCCTTTCTAGAAAAGCTAATATGATTAAAGCCTTTAATTATCTTTCGCATTTGGAAAATGTAATTGTTCCATGCTCGATAACATCTATTGTTAAATACGGTGCATTTGTTGATGTTGGTCATGGAATTAATGGTTTAATACATATTAAAAATTTTTGTAGAACTTATGTAGAAAACCTAACTTACATTGGCTTTTACGAAGGAAAGTTTATTGATGCAAAAATCATTTCAACCAACCCTGATAATTATCAAATAGATTTAACTTATAAAGATTTATTTGATAACCTCGCTTACACTTTTAATTATGGTGATATAATCCGAGTAACCGTATTATCAAAAGTAAGTGAGACAAATGAAGGATATTATACATATATAAATCCTAACACTACTGGTATAATAAATCCTCCATTTGCTCCACGTAATTTTAAATTTCCTTATGGTTCAAAAGTATTAGCATTTGTAAAACATTCCAGTAAAAAAAATTATGATAAGCTCAGATTGCACTTTATCTCGTTCATTGATTAATTCCAACTAAAAGGGGCACCACTATTGTGGTGCTCTTTTCAATTAATTATAAGTAATTTTAAACTTCTTCTCCATAATAAGCCTTTTTATATATTTCTTTTATTTCTTCAACTAATGGATATCTTGGATTTGCACCTGTACACTGATCGTCATGTGCTCTTTCTGATAACCCTTGTAGGTTTGCCATAAATACATCTTCTGGTATTCCGCAATCTTTTATTGACATTGGCATATTTAGGTCTTTCATTAATTGCCTTATAGCCTTTATTAAATTGTTTATACTTTCTTCATCAGTTTTTCCTGCTACACCAGCAAATTTTGCTGCTTTAGCATATTTTTTATCAGCTATAAAATATTCATATTTAGGAAAAGCTACAAATTTTGTTGGTTTTTCTGAATTATATTTTATTACGTAAGGGAGTAAAATTGCATTTGCTCTTCCATGTGGTATATGATATTCTCCACCCAATTTATGTGCCATACTGTGATTTAATCCTAGAAAAGCATTTGTAAATGCCATCCCTGCAATACAACTTGCATTATGCATTTTTTCCCTTGCCTCTATATCATTTTCTCCATTATCATATGCTCTTTTTAAATAATCAAATACTATATCTATTGCTTGAAGTGCTAAGCCATCTGTATAATCACTTGCCATATTAGATACATAAGCTTCTAAAGCATGTGTTAAAACATCCATACCTGTATCTGCAGTTGCACTCTTTGGAAGTGAAAGTACAAATTGAGGATCAATTATTGCAACATCTGGTCTCAATGCGTAATCTGCTAATGGATATTTTATATTTCCATTTTTTCTGTCTGTTATAACCGAAAATGCTGTTACTTCGCTTCCCGTACCAGAAGTTGTTGGTACAGCAACAAATTTTGCTTTTTCTCCTAAATTAGGAAATTTTACAACCCTTTTTCTTATATCCATAAATTTTTGCTTTAACCCATCAAATGTAGCATCTGGATGTTCATAAAATAGCCACATTCCTTTTGCAGCATCTATCGCTGAACCTCCACCGATTGCAATAATTACATCTGGGTTAAAGTCTTTCATCTCTTCTACTCCTCGCATTATTGTATCTACATCTGGATCTGGTTCTACATCTGAATATATTTTAGAATGACAATATTTTTCTCTCTTTCTTAAATAATACAATGCTTTATCAACATATCCTAATTTTATCATTGTTGGATCTGTTACTATAAATGCTCTTGATATATTATTCATTTTTTCTAAATATTGTATTGCATTTTTTTCAAAATAAATTTTTGGTGGAATTTTAAACCATTGCATATTAACTCTCCTTTTTGCGATTTTTTTCTTATTTATTAAATTTTGTGTTGATACATTTGAAGTTGTGCTATTTTTTCCATATGAACCACAACCTAAAGTAAGTGATGGTGTATTTGTATTATATATATCTCCTATTGCTCCTTGTGATGATGGAGAATTCACTATAATTCTTCCTACTTTCATTTCTGTTCCAAATTTTTCTATTATTTCATCATTTTCACTGTGAATTATTGCTGAATGTCCAAGTCCTCCAAATTCTAACATTTTTTTACATTTGTCAAATCCTTCTTTATAATTTTTCACCACGTAATATGCAAGAACAGGTGATAGTTTTTCTCTTGATAATGGGTAGTCTATACCTACATCATCTAATTTTGCAATTAATATTTTAGTTTTCTCAGGAACTGATACTCCTGCTTTTTCTGCTATCCATGATGCTGGTTTTCCTACCACTTCAGGATTTACACTTTGTTTTTCAGTATTTATAACATAGTTTGATACTTTTTTTATCTCTTCTGGTTTTAAAAAATAACAGTTATTTTCTTTCATATATTGTTCAAATTCTTCATGTATTTCACTATCTACTATAACTGCCTGTTCAGATGCACATATCATTCCATTATCAAATGTTTTAGAAAGCATTAAGTCTGTACAAGCTCTTTTTAATTTTGCAGTTTTTTCAATATAGCATGGTGCATTTCCTGGTCCAACTCCTAATGCAGGTTTACCACAGCTATAGGCAGCTCTTACCATTCCTGATCCACCAGTTGCAAGTATTAATGATACTCCTGGATGATTCATAAGGCGACTGGTTGCTTCTATAGATGGATTCTCAATCCATTGTATACAATTTTTTGGTGCTCCTGCTTTTATTGCAGCATCTCTTAAAATTTCTGCAGCCCTTACAGAACATTTTTGTGCTGATGGATGGAATCCAAATATTATTGGATTTCTTGTTTTAGCACAAATTAAGGACTTAAACATAGTTGTAGACGTTGGATTTGTAACAGGTGTTACGCCCGCAATTACTCCTATTGGTTCTGCAACTTCTACATACCCCTCTAATTCATTTTCTTCAACTATACCTACTGTTTTTTCATTTTTTATAGAATGCCAAATATATTCTGTAGAAAAAATATTTTTAATTATTTTGTCTTCATACACTCCTCTTCCTGTTTCTTCTACTGCTAACTTAGCCAATTCTGTATGAGAATCAAGCCCTGCAAGTGACATATTATACACTATGTTATTTATCTGTTCCTGATCTAATTTCATATACTCATCTAATGCCTTGTTAGCATTTTTTACTAATTTGTCAATCATTTCTTCAATGTTTACATTATCACTCATTTTATACCTCCTGTTTCTATTATGTACAGATTGTTTTAATTATATATGATTAATTTATAGTTTTCAATGTATACTTAAAAAAAATATATACTTTTACCCCTTTTTAACTCAACTAAAAAAATCATAGCAAAGCTATGACTTTTTTAGTTGGTGGGCAGGGATGGATTCGAACCATCGTACTCGTATGAGAACAGATTTACAGTCTGCCGCCTTTAGCCACTCGGCCACCTACCCATATATAAAGTTAAGAGTGAATAGTGAAGAGTACAAACTTGCTTCTTATTATTGTTAAAGTAAATTATATACTTTTCACTATTCACTTTTAATTCCTCACTCTTGCATTTTAGCAAGTTTGTGGTGCTCCCTCAAGGATTCGAACCTTGGACCCACCGGTTATGAGCCGGTTGCTCTGACCAACTGAGCTAAGGGAGCATTTGTCAACGCAAAAATTATTATAAGATATTTTTTTCTCTATGTCAATACTTAATTTGAATTTTTTTATTTTATTTTCTAATATATGTTATATATTCATAATCAAAAGGATTTTCTTCGTTCTTTAATCCTTGTTCTCTTGATATTTCTTCCCAATTTTTTTCATTTATTTCTGGGAAAAAGACATCTCCTTCAAAACTGTGATTTATTTTTGTTATATACATCTTATTTGCATAAGGCATAAGCAATTTATATATTGTTGCTCCTCCTATAACAAAACATTCTTCTTCAGTATTTATATACTTATCTAACTTTGATATATCATTTAAAATTTCAACATTTTCATTGTTTATATCCATTTTCATATCATTACATAAAATAATATGTTTTCTGTTTGGTAAGACCCCACCTAATGATTCAAATGTTTTTCTTCCCATTATTATTTTATGTCCTGATGTTATTCTCTTAAATCGTTTTAAATCCTCAGGTAAATGCCAAATTAATTTGTTATCTTTTCCTATTACATTGTCGTTTGCTATTGCAACTATTATGCTAAGCATATATATCGCCTCTTTCTTTTTTTCTAAGGTACTATTCGGTATGTCAACCTTATGAATTGATAATATCATTTTTGATATTATCTACTCTTTTTTGTTGTATAGGAAAAATCAAAGATTTTTCTATACAACAAAAATGCTATAATCGCTATCGCCTTTGAGATTTGCTCCTTGTAGTCGCAAACTCAAATCGGCGAGAACAAAAGGCGACTACGTCGCTTTGTTCTCACATTAGACTGCTACATCCATTTTTATTTTTCCTAAATGTTTGTAATCTATTAATTCTATATCTTCTGGTTTAAAATCATAAAAATCTTTTATTTCTGGATTTATCCAAAGTTTTGGTGCTGGATAAGCCTTATCTCTTCTTGATAGCTGTTCTTTCATTCCTTCAATTTGATTTTCATAAATATGAGCATTGCTAATACAAACAGTTAATAATCCTGGTTTTAAATTTGTAACTTGAGCAAGTAAATGCACAAATACTGCATATTGTGTAACATTAAAAGGATGTCCTAAAGGTATATCATTTGATCTTATTGTAAGCATACAATTTAATTTTCCATTTGTTACATCCCAACAACTATTAAAAACGCATGGATATAATGCTCCTGTATCTAAATATGGTATTTGCCATAAATTAATTACCATTCTTCTGTCTTGAGGATTCGTTTTCAATTGATTAATTAATTTGTCTACTTGTTTAAATTCTTTAACAATCCATCCATACGATGTTCCTATTGTTCCATCCTCCATTTCCCATTCATCCCAGATGTGAACATTTTGCTCATGTAAATCACTAATTTTATTAGATTGTTTCTGAAATATCCATAATAATTCTTTTACAGCAGCCTTAAAAGCAACAAATTTTGTTGTAAGTATTGGAAATTCTTCTTCTAAATCGAATTGCAATATTTGATGTGGTAATTTGTATGTTGCAATTCCTGTTCTATTTTGATCATAATATCCTTTTGTTAGTATTCTTTCAACTAAATCTAAATATTGTTCATCATATTTACTCATAAAAACCTCCATTTGATTAATTATAATTAATATAACAAATATTATACCTAATATATTAAAATGTAAATAGGACGGAATTAACTTCCGTCCTATTTATGTATAAGTAGATTTCCTTTTTACATAAAATACTATAATCACTAATGTATTTGAGAATTCACTTTTTCAAGTTCATATTATATGTTAGTTATTTTCTCCTTTACCTTCTGGAAGTGCTGGAACGTCTAATACAACTCTTATTTTCATTATATATGATATTGTTCTTATTAATTTACTATTTTTAATTCTTTGCCACAATGATGGTTTAACTTCAAATCTTGTTTCTTCAATGTATGAGTCATTTTCTGATACAGGTTTTTGTTCTTCTACTTTAGCTGTATTTTGTATTTTTTCTGTTGTTTCTACTGGTGTTGGTATACCTTTTAGAGCTTCTGCTATTTCAATACCTATGTAACTCAATGCTTTTGATCTATCTTCTATTCTTTCCATATCTATTTCAATATGTAAATTTGTTTCAAGATTTGATATTTTAGCATTTATCAATTTTATAGCATCATCATAATTTGCTGGCTTTTTAGTTTTACATTTTCCAACTATTATTAATGCTTGTACAACATCCTCCGGCATTACATTACTAATTTGTTTTATTTTACTTTTCCATTCTTTATCTTTAGATTGAACAGATTCAAATATATTTTTTAATTCATTAGCCTTTGCGATATTGTTCTCTCTTTGTCTTATTAATTGTTCAACCTGCTTAGTATTTTCTTCGAATTGGTTTGTAGCAAATTCTACTAAAGCATAAGATGCTTTATATACACTTGCTGGAAAGTTTTTTTTCTTTGGATATTCTATTAAATATGTTTTTATTGAATCTATTAAATCCTTAAAATAAGCATCTTCCTCTAATTGTATAATTTGCTTTTTACTATTAGGATTAATCATTTTTTGTACTTTATCAATATTTGATAAAATTTTCTCTTCTGTAATTATCATTTTTACGTTTACTATGCCTGGTTTATGGAAAAAAAGCATCGTAAACTCCCCTCCTTT
>CANPYN010000046.1 GCA_947588635.1 uncultured Clostridia bacterium | reverse complement strand
ATCTGGAAATAAACCAGAATGGATGGTTATGAATGTTATTCCAGTTATTCCACCAGAATTAAGACCTATGGTTCAATTAGATGGTGGTAGATTTGCAACATCTGATTTAAACGATTTATATAGAAGAGTTATAAATAGAAATAACAGATTAAAAAGATTATTAGAGCTTGGAGCACCAGAAATCATTGTTAGAAATGAAAAAAGAATGCTTCAAGAATCTGTAGATGCATTAATTGATAATGGTAGACGTGGAAGACCAGTTACAGGTGCTGGAAATAGACCTTTAAAATCTTTATCAGATATGCTTAAAGGAAAACAAGGTAGATTCCGTCAAAACTTATTAGGTAAAAGGGTTGACTATTCAGGACGTTCAGTTATTGTTGTTGGTCCAGAATTAAAAATTTATCAATGTGGACTTCCAAAAGAGATGGCAGTTGAATTATTTAAACCTTTTGTTATGAAAGAATTAGTTGCAAGAGGAATTGCTCATAATATTAAAAATGCTAAAAGAATGGTTGAAAAATTAAAACCAGAAGTATGGGATATATTAGAAGAAGTTATTCAAGATCACCCAGTTATGTTAAACCGTGCTCCAACACTTCATAGACTTGGAATTCAAGCATTCCAACCTATACTTGTTGAAGGTAGAGCTATTAAACTTCACCCATTAGTTTGTACAGCTTTCAATGCTGACTTTGATGGAGACCAGATGGCTGTTCACGTTCCATTAACACCAGAGGCTCAAGCTGAAGCTAGATATTTAATGCTTTCAGTAAATAACCTTTTAAAACCTCAAGATGGTAAACCAGTTACAGTTCCTACACAGGATATGATTTTAGGTGCATATTATTTAACTGTTGAAATTGATGGTGAAAAAGGTGAAGGTATGTACTTTAAAGATGAAGATGAAGCTTTAATGGCATATCAAAATGGTGATGTTGGATTACATTGCAAAGTAAAAATTAGAAGACAAAAAGAAATAGATGGTGAACTAAAAACAAAAACAATTGAAACTACAGTTGGTAGATTAATTTATAATCAAGGTATTCCACAAGATTTAGGATTTGTTGATAGAACAGATCCAGAAAAAGCATTTGATTTAGAAATTGATTTCCTAGTTATGAAAAAGAATTTAGGAAAAATTGTTGCTAAATGTATAAATGTACATGGATTATCAAAAGCAGCTGAAGTATTAGATTATATTAAAGCAACTGGTTATAAATATTCAACTAAAGCAGCTATAACAGTTTCTGTTGCTGATGTTTCAGTTCCAGAAGCTAAAAAAACAATACTTGAAGAAGCTGATAAAAAAGTTGAAAATGTGCTTAGAAGTTATTCAAGAGGTCTTTTAACTGAAGAAGACAGATATAATGAAGTTATAAAAATTTGGGAAAAAGCTACTGATGATGTTACAGAAGCTATGAAAAATAATTTTGATGAATTAAACCCAATTTATATGATGGCTCAATCTGGTGCCCGTGGTAATATGAATCAGTTAAGACAAATTGCTGGTATGCGTGGTCTTATGGCTAATACATCAGGTAAAGCCGTTGAAATCCCAGTTAAATCTTGTTTCCGTGAAGGTCTTGATACACTTGAATATTTCGTATCTTCACATGGTGCTAGAAAAGGTTTAACAGATACTGCTTTAAGAACTGCCGATTCAGGATATTTAACAAGAAGATTAGTTGATGTTTCTCAAGATATAGTTATTAGAGAAGAAGATTGTGGAACTAACGAAGGAATTTTAGTAGAAGACATTAAAGACGGAAATCAAGTTCTTGAAAAATTAGATGAAAGACTTATTGGTAGATTTGTTGTTGAAGATGTAAAAGATCCTCAAACAGGAGAAGTTTTAGTTGATACTGAAACAATGATTAATGACAAAATAGCTAGTAGAATTGTTGATAGTGGCATTAAAAGAGTTTATGTTCGTTCAGTTTTAGGATGTAAATGTAAACATGGTGCTTGTAGAAAATGCTATGGTATGGGATTAGCTACAAGAGAAAAAGTAAATATTGGAGAATCTGTTGGTATTATCGCTGCTCAATCAATTGGTGAGCCAGGTACACAGCTTACTATGAGAACATTCCATAGTGGTGGTGTTGCTGGAGGAGATATTACACAAGGTCTTCCTAGGGTTGAAGAATTATTTGAAGCTAGAAATCCTAAAGGTTTAGCAACTATTTCTGAAATTGATGGTGTTGTTTCAATAAGTGATAATAAAAAGAGAAAAGAAGTTACTGTTACAAGTAAAGACAATAGCAAAACTTATGTTGTAAGCTTTGGTTCAAAACTTAGAGTAAAAGACGGAGATGTTGTTGAAGCTGGTGAACAATTAACAGAAGGTTCTGTAAATCCTAATGAATTATTACTAATTAAAGGTCCAGAAGGAGTTTATAGATACATTATTGCTGAAGTTCAAAAAGTTTATAGAAATCAAGGTGTTGATATAAACGATAAACACATTGAAGTTATTGCTAGACAAATGCTTAGAAAAATTAGAATTGAAGATTCTGGAGACAGTTCATTCTATGTAGCTTCTTTAGTTGATATGATAGAATTTGAAGAAACAAATAAGAGATTAGTAGAAGAAGGCAAGAAACCTGCTAAAGGTAAGAGAATTTTACTTGGAATTACAAAAGCATCTCTTGCAACAGAAAGTTTCTTATCAGCTGCTTCATTCCAAGAAACAACAAAAGTTTTAACAGATGCAGCTATTAAAGGTAAAGTAGATAGCTTGATTGGATTAAAAGAAAATGTTATAATTGGTAAATTAATACCAGCTGGAACAGGTCTTAAAAAATATCAAGATATAAAAATTAATACTCAAGATGTAGTAAATATTAATTCAGAAGCAAAAATAGGTGTTTCAGAAAAAAATAATTGAATATAAAAAATTTATATGTTAAAATAGTTAAGAATTAGTTCTTAACTATTTTTTTGTAAAAATTTCATTACTATACTTGTATGCCTTTGAGCAAATCTAGAAAGGAATGGTTTTTTGAATGAAAGAAAAGTTAAAAAAATATAGTGGTGTAATTTGTTTTTTCTGTACAATAATTTTATTTATTTTAACTATGATTTTAGTTTTTAATTATAGTACAGATATTTGGTATTATATGAAATGGAAAGTGGTAATTTTTACAGGAATTATTTTATCATTAGTACAATTATTTTTGGTAATTTTAACAGGCAAGCTTAAAAGAGCTGTAATAATAGAAAGTATTTTATTATGGTTGTTATTATTTATAAATAAAATTAGATATACATATACTTATGAACCATTAACGTTTTCAGATTTTGTTTATTCAACAAATGCTGGTGAATTATTTACTTTAATAAAAAATTCAATTTTGGAAGTAGTTTGGGGAGTTCTTCCAGTTTTTGCATGTATAGCAGTTGTTTTTGCGTTTATGATTTGGATTGCAAGTCTTGTAAATTGTAATATAAAAGGAAATTTAAAAGTAAGAGCATTAAAATCTTTAATTCCTTTAAGTGTATTGATAATTTTATTTGCACCTTCTAAAAGTGTAAAAGATTTCGTTTTTACTTATGTTTATGATAAATATTCACAAAAAGATTATGGACATAATACTTCAAATGCACAATATTATGCTGAAGATACTATGATTGGTGGAATGTATGGGGATTTATTAGAGAGTAGAATATTTGAACCAGATAATTATAATCCAGAAAAGTTAAATGAATTAATAAATAATTTTGAAGAGATAGAAGAAGAGGAAAAATGGGAAAAATCAAATATTATAGTAACATTTTCAGAATCATTTTTTGATGTAAGTTTGTTAGAAGATGATGTTAAATTTAAAGAATTACCTACACCAAATTTTAATAGATTGAAAGATGAAGGAATTTTTGTAAATATGATATCTCCTTCGTATGGTGGAGTTTCTGCAAATGTTGAATTTGAGTTTTTAACAGGATATAGCTTGAATTTTTTCGGAAGAGGTTATACACCATTTATGGCATTATATAAAAATAAAAAATATGCTAATAAATTATCTTTAGTAAAAGAGTTGAATAATAATGGATATAATACAAGAGTTGTATTTGGAAAGGATTATTTTAATTCTAAAAATGTTTATAAATATTTGGGTATGGATAGTTATGAAGAAAAAGATGTGCGTTCTAAATATAAAGGATACTACACGTCAGACGAGTATTTAATGGACGAAACTATTAAAGCTTTTGAAAATAAAAGAGATGATGAAAAAATGTTTTATATGAATTGTACTATCGAATCTCACATGCCATTTATAAAAGAAAAATATAAAGAATATGATGTAGAAATAGAAGAAAGTAAATTAAGCCAAAGTATGACAGATGTTTTGTTATCATATTCTCAAAGTTGTTATGATGCTGATGAGCAACTCGGAAGAATGTATGATTATATTCAAACACTTTCAGAACCTACAATATTAGTATTTTTTGGAGATCATTTGCCATATTTGCCAGATACTGAAACTAAAGACGATTTATTAGAACATTTATCATATTTTAATACCAAAGATCAATTACTTAATGATTTTAGAAAATATAATACTCAAGCATTAGTGCTTGCAAATTTTGATATAAAAGAAACAGATGGAATGGACTATTTAAGCCCTGATATGTTGCTTACAACTATTTTAAATAAAATGGATATACAACTTTCAGATTATTATAAATGGTTATATACAACAAAAGATGTTTTGCCAAATTCTAATTATTTAGTTACAACAGATTTAGAAGGAAAATTGTATTATACAAATAATTTAAATGGGGAAATGAAAAGAATTTATGATTTAAAGGAAAGAATGCAATATAATAATTTAATTGATGATTAAATAATAAAAGGAGGAATTATGGCTAAGAAAAAGAAAAAAGATGTAAAATTAAATAGAGCTTTGAAAATATCTTTTATAGTTTGTTTGATTTCTGGAATTATTGCATTGATGTTAGTTTTAGGTAAAGGAAAAATTTTAGGAAAAAATATATTAAAATTAAGTCTTAATGAGGAAGCACACACAATAGAGATAGTTGCAGAAAAATTATATTTAACAGAAGATGAAAGTACACAATTAAAAGTTATGATAGATGGAGTAGAAGAACTTGGAGGTTATGAATTAACAATAGAAAAGCCTGATGTAATTTCTTTAGAAGATCGTACTATAACTGCATTGAAAAAGGGTTCGTCTATAATAAAAGCAAAAAGTACAGAGTATAATGTGGAATCGCAAATAAAAGTAGATGTTGTAATTCCAGTTACAAAAATTACTTTGACTGCTGAATTATATAATGTAGCAGTAGGAGATACAATTTCAACATTTTATCAATTAAGACCAACAGATGGCGTTGCAGTTTTTACATATCAATCATCAGATGATTCAATTGCTACGGTTGATAATGAAGGTAAAGTAAAGGCAATATCTGCTGGAGCAGTTACTATTACTGCAACAGATGAAATTACAGGCAAAAGCGCTTCTTGTAAATTAAATATAAAATAATAATAAAACCAATTTTGCGATATTTAGTCGTGAAGTTGGTTTTTAATTATTTGACTTTTTGGAGTAAAAGTAATATAATGTAGTGTACATTATTGCATATAGCAATAAGAATTATTTAAAAATTAGGAGATTTTATGTCCGATTCAAATGGAAATTTTATAGGGAAAATAATTGCAAAAGTAAAAATATATTTGGCTATTATAGTGGTATTATGTGTAATACTATGTATATATGATGTAAAGTGGATTTTGCCATCAATTATTTTAGTTGTACTTATATCAATATATACTTTTTTGGAAAATAGCAAAAAGAAGACAGAAATAGTAAATCATATAGAAGAATTAACAATGGACGTTAGCACTGCAAGTAAAAGTACACTTGTAAATTCGCCAATTCCATTAATTCTAATAGAAACAGATGGAAATATTATTTGGAGAAGTAAAAAATTTACAGAAGTTTTTACTGGAATTGAAATGAACACATATTTAAATCCAATTGTTAAAGAAATAAAATTGGATATTGAAAATAATCAGAGTCAAGAATTTAGTAAAGTATTTAATATTAATGGAAAAACTTATATAATAAGAGGTGCAATTTCCAAAAGTAGAAAAAAAGATAGAAGAAAACAAAAAGAATATGTTTTAATTTTATATTTTATAGATGATACAAAATATAATGAACTTTTTGATAAGTATAATAATACAACTACATGTGTTGGTATTGCTGTAATTGATAATTATGATGAAATTATACAAAGAACATTACCAGAAGATAAAATAGAAGTATTGTCTAAAATAGAGAAAAGTGTTATGGATTGGGCTGCCGAAACTGGTGGGTTAATTATAAAAAATGAAAGAAATATGTTTATTTATATTTTTGAACAACAATATATGAGCAAGATGGAAAAAGATAAATTTTCTATTTTAGATAAAGTAAAATCATTAGAAACAAATTCTAGAATTCCGTCAACTCTTAGTATTGCTGTAACTAATGATGGAAAAAATAATTATGAAAAATATAAAAATGCTCTTACTGCTATGGATATAGTTCTTGGTCGTGGCGGTGATCAAGCAGTTATTAGGAAAGATGGAAAATATAAGTTTTTTGGAGGAAAGACTCTAGAAACTGAAAAAAGAACTAAAGTAAAGGCTAGAAATATTGCTAAAACAATTTCTAATGCAATTTATGAATCAAGTAATATAATTATTATGGGACATAAAAATATTGATATAGATGCACTTCGGTTCAGCATTAGGAATGTATAGATTATCCAAAACTTTGGGAAAAGAATGTCATATTGTTACTGAACCAAAAGGAGATTCTTTAGGCAAGTTTTGGGAAGAGTTAAATACTATTCAAGAATATAATGAATGTATAGTTAATGAAGAAGAAGCAATAAAATTAATTTCTGATGATACATTACTTATTATAGTAGATACTCATAAAACAGGATATGTAGAATTTGAAAGTGTTTTAAATGCAACAAAGAAAAAAATTATAATAGATCATCATAGAAAGAGTCCAGATTTTATAAAAGATGCTGAAATTTCTTTCCATGAAGTATATGCTTCATCAACTGCTGAATTAGTTACAGAATTAATTCAATATGCTAGAGAAGATATTGAATTAAATTTAATTGAAGCAGAAAGTTTGTATGGTGGCATCATGGTTGACACCAAAAACTTTACATTTAAAACAGGTGTTAGAACTTTTGAAGCTGCTGCATATCTTAGAAAATTTGGTGTTGATATTATAAAAGTAAAAAAATGGTTTCAAGCAGATTTAGAAAGTTATAATGAGATTGCAGATATTGTTAAGAAAGCTGAAATAATAGAAGATAATATTGCAATTTCAATTTGTGAAAAAGAAGATGAAAATACAAATTTAATTTGTGCAAAATCAGCAGATGAGTTATTAACAATTAGTAATATTACAGCATCATTTGTTTTAGGCAAAGTGGGAGAAAAAATTTTTATAAGTGGACGTTCAATTGGTGAGATAAATGTTCAAATAATACTTGAAAAGCTTGGAGGCGGAGGTCATATTACTCTTGCGGGAGCTCAGCTAGAAGGTGTTTCAATGGAAGAGGCACGTAGTGAACTTATAAATAGAATTAATGAATATTTATCTGAAACTCAAAATTAAAATGCAATTAAATGAATTTTAATTTAAAAGCCTTTAATAAGAAAGGAATGGTATTTAGAATGAAAGTTATTTTGAAACAAGATATAAAGGGTGTTGGTAAAAAAGATCAAATAATAAATGCAGCAGATGGATATGCTAGAAATTATTTGTTTCCAAAGGGTTTAGCAGTAGAAGCAAATACAGGAAACTTAAATGGTTTGAAAGCAAAAAATGATGCAAAAATGGCACAAAAAGAAAGAGATTTAGAAAATTCTAAAAAACTTGCAGAAGAATTAAAAAGCAAAACAATAAAAATAAGTGTAAAAGCTGGAAGTAATGGAAAATTATTTGGTGGAGTAACATCTAAAGAACTTTCTGAAGAACTAAAAAAACAACTTAATATAGATATAGATAAAAAGAAAATATTATTAGATGAAGTTATAAAACAAGAAGGAATTTTTAAAGTAGATTTAAAATTACAAGAAGGTGTTATTGCAACAATTAATGTTCATGTTAGCGCAATTTAATTTTTAAATTTTAACATAGGAGGGAACAAATAATGGATTTACAAAAAATTCCACCACATGATATTCAAGCTGAACAAGCTATATTACGGTTCAATGTTGTTAGATAAAAATGTAGTTATAAATGCATTAGAAGTTTTAAGACCAGACGATTTTTATAGAGAAGATAATAAAGCTATTTTTACTGCTATTAAAAATTTATATTCTAAAAGTGAGCCAGTTGATTTAATTACAGTTAAAGCAGAATTGTCTGAAACAGGTAATTTTGAAAGAGTTGGAGGGTTAGAATATTTGTCTGAACTTCCAGAAAAAGTTCCTACAACTGCTAATGCTCAAAATTATATAAATATAGTTGAAGAAAAAGCTATGATGAGAAGATTAATTGAAACTGCAAATGAACTAGTATCTTTGCGGATATGATGAAACGCAAGAGGTAGATAGCATAATGGATATGGCTGAAAAAAAAGTTTTTGATTTATCACAAAAAAAATCTACAAAATCATATAGTTCAATTAAAGATGTTTTGGTATCTTCTTTTGAAGAATTAGAAAAATTGTATAATCAAAAAGGACAAATTTCTGGTATTACTACTGGATTTATAGATTTAGATAAACAAACTTCAGGATTGCATAATTCAGATTTAGTAATTATTGCTGCAAGACCTGCTATGGGAAAATCTGCTTTTGCAATAAATATTGCTACAAATGCTGCATTAAAGGCAAATGTTCCTGTTGCAATATTTAATTTAGAAATGTCAAAAGAACAAGTAGTTAATAGAATTTTATGTAGTGAAGCATTAGTAAATAGTGACAAAGTTAGAACAGGTCAAATAGATGATAATGATTGGATGAAATTAGCTTCTGCATCTGGAATTTTATCAGAAGCCCCAATATATATAGATGATACACCTGGTATTTCAATTATGGAAATTCGTACAAAATGTAGAAAATTAAAGATGGAAAAAAATATAGGTTTAGTTGTAATAGATTATTTACAGCTTATTACTGGTTCAGCTGAAAGAAGAAATGGAAGTCGTGAGCAAGAAATTTCTGAAATTAGTAGATCTTTGAAGATATTAGCGAAAGAATTAGATATTCCAGTAATTGCATTAGCACAACTTTCAAGATCTGCAGAACAAAGAAAAGACGACCATAGACCAATGCTTTCAGATTTGAGAGAGTCTGGAGCTATTGAGCAAGATGCTGACATTGTTATGTTTATATATAGAGAAGATTATTATAATAAAGAAACGGAGAATCAAGGTGTTGCGGAAATTATTTTAGCTAAACATAGAGGAGGTTCTACAGGAACAGTAGAACTTAAATGGTTACCAGATTATACGAAATTTGCAAATTTAAAAAGATAAATTATAAGATAGGAAAATTTTATGATTAGAGAAGTAGTATATAATACTATAAAAAAATATAATTTAATAGAAGATGGTGATAAGTTAGTTTTGGGCGTTTCGGGTGGACCAGATTCTATTTGTATGCTCGTTATTTTAAATGAATTAAAAAGTAAAATAAATTTTGAACTAATTGTAGCACATATAAATCATGGACTTAGAGAAAATGCAAAATTAGACGAAGAATATGTTAAAGATTTTTGTGAAAAATTAAAAATAAAATTTTATGCATTACATTCAAATGTAAAAGAAGTTGCTAACGCGCAAAAGTTAGGGATAGAAGAGGCTGGAAGAAAAATTAGATATGATTTTTTTGAAGAAATTTTGAAAAAAGAAAATGCAAATAAAATAGCAATTGCACATAATAAAAATGATAATGCAGAAACAGTTATAATGAATATTTTAAGAGGAAGTGGAATAGCTGGTCTTTCAGGCATTGAGCCAAAGCAAGGAAAATATATTAGACCATTAATTGAGATTCCAAGGGAAGATATAGAAAATTTTGCAGAAGAAAATAAATTAAATCCACGTCATGATGAGTCAAATGATGAGAATGAATTTACTAGAAATAAAATTAGAAATATAGTAATTCCTTATATAAAAAAAGAGTTTAATCCTAATATTATAAATACATTAGATAGACTTTCAAAAATAGCTAGGGAAGAGGAAAATTTTATCAATTTAGAAGTAGAAAATCAATATAAAAGTATTGTTTTACAAGAAATAAATTTAGAAAAAGAAGTATATAATAATGAAAAAATGTCTACAATTATATTAGATCTTAAAAAGTTTAATCTAATAGATATAGTATTAGAAAAGAAGATTATTTTATATTGTGTTAAAAAAATTTTTGGTACTACAAAAGGTATTGAAAAAATACATTTAGATGATATTATAAAACTTTG
>CANPYN010000045.1 GCA_947588635.1 uncultured Clostridia bacterium | reverse complement strand
ACATTGTGCACTTTTAAAGCCATGAAAGTATTGGTATATCAATATTTTCATGGCTTAACTGTCAAATTTAGGATTTTCATTTACATATTACATTTTTTTCCATCATATGTCAATATTTTTTCATTGACATATTTCGACAAATTGTAATTTGTTGAATTAAATTAATTTTTATATCCGTAGGGGCAGATTCCATATCTGCCCGCGAATTATTTATTGTTTTTCGGGCGGAAATTGATTCCGCCCCTACACATTTGCAATAAATTTAACAAAACAAATTAAAATTTTTTTGATTTATTTTCCAGAATTTTTTCTAAAATTTAGAGCATACTAATATCATAAGGTTTATATTAGTTGAACTAAGAGCAAATAAGGATCTTTATTGTTTTTTGGTTTTTATTTGTTCGAGCAAAGATGTAATATGGTTCTCTGGATTATATTATTTCGGAGTCGTAGATTATAATATTTGTATGTAGGCTATATCTTTTTATTCTTTTATTTTATATATGGTCAAATTATATATATTATAATTGGGTTAAGATTATATTAATATCTAGTATCTAATATTTATAAGATTTCTATTTTCTTTAAGAATATTAGAAAGGGGTTGTTTTTAGTCCCTTGTGGATGAATACAGTTTCTTTTGGTGTTTTTATAGTCGAGTAAGTGATTAAAATATGTGGTTTATTGCTTATTTATATAGCAATATATATTAGGTGAAAAAATTATATATTTTAATTTGAGCTGAAGATTAATATGGGCTTTATGGATAATAGCTCGGAACAATTCCGAGCTATTAGTTTTATTTAATATTATTTAAACATCTAAGTTTTTAACATCTTTTGCGTTTTCTACTATAAAGTTTCTTCTTGGTTCTACTTCGTCTCCCATAAGTAAAGATATTGTTTCATCTGCTTTCATTGCATCTTCCATTGTTACTTGAACTAAAATTCTATTTTCTGGATTCATAGTTGTTTCCCATAACTGTTCTGGATTCATTTCTCCTAATCCTTTATATCTTTGAAGAGCTAATTGATCTCTTGGAATACCTTTTTCTTCTAAAATTTTATATTGTTCCGCTAAATCATTATCTGTATAACAATAAATATCTTGCATTCCTTTTTTTGATAATTTATATAGTGGTGGTTGAGCTAAAAATACATTTCCATTTTCAACAAGTGGTCTCATATATCTAAAGAAAAATGTTAGTAATAAAGTTCTAATATGTGCACCGTCAACATCGGCATCTGCCATTATTATTACTTTACCATATCTAATTTTTGTAATATCAAATTCTGCTCCTATTCCTGCTCCAACAGCAAGTATTACTGGTTGTAATTTATCATTATTATATATTTTATCTGCTCTTGATTTTTCTACATTAAGCATTTTTCCCCATAATGGTAATATAGCTTGAAATCTTCTATCTCTTCCTTGCTTTGCACTTCCTCCTGCTGAATCTCCCTCAACTATATAAACTTCACATTCTTCTGGTTTATTGCTACTACAATCTGCAAGTTTACCTGGAAGTGTTGTACTTTCTAATACATTTTTTCTTCTTACTAATTCTCTTGCTTTTCTTGCTGCTTCTCTTGCTCTTGATGCACTTATACATTTTTCAAGAATTGCTTTTGCTATTGCTGGATTTTCCTCTAAAAATGTAGCTAGATATTCATTCATAACACTTTGAACTGCACCTGTAACTTCACTATTTCCAAGTTTTGTTTTTGTTTGTCCTTCAAATTGTGGTTCTTTTACTTTTACTGATATTATTGCTGTTATTCCTTCTCTTATATCTTCTCCTTGTAAATTTGAATCTTTTTCTTTTAATATATTGTGATTTCTTGCATAATCATTAAATACTTTTGTAAGAGATCTTTTAAATCCTTCTAAGTGTGTTCCACCTTCTACTGTATTAATATTATTTACAAATGAATATATACTTTCCGAATAACTTGATGTATATTGAATTGATATTTCTACTGGTACTTCTCCATTTTTTTCAATATATATTGGTTTTGCATGTAATTTTTCTTTATTTTTATTTAAATATTCTACAAATGAAATTAAACCTCCTTCATAGCAGAAATCTGCCTTTTTTGGTGTTTCTTCTCTTTCATCTGTTAGAGTTATTCTTAAACCTTTTGTTAAAAATGCTGTTTCTCTTAATCTATTTTCTAATATTGTATAATCATATTCTAAAGTTTCGAAAATTGTATCATCTGCTAGGAATCTAACTGTAGTACCTGTTTTATCAGATTCTCCTATTTTCTCAAGATGTTTAACTGTTTTTCCTCTTTCAAATGACATTTGGAATATTCCACCATCTCTTTGAATTGTAACTTCTGTCCATGTAGATAAAGCATTTACAACAGATGAACCAACACCATGAAGTCCACCAGATACTTTATATCCACTATCACCACCAAATTTTCCGTCCTGCATGTAATACTGTATAAACAGTTTCTGCTGCAGATATTTTAGTTTTTGGATGTATGTCTACTGGTATACCCCTACCATCATCTTCTACTTTTATTATATTTCCTGGTTCTATTGTAACATGTATATTTTTACAATACCCTGCTAATGCTTCATCAACACTATTATCTACTATTTCGTATACTAAATGATGTAAACCTCTTGCTGAAACACTTCCTATATACATACCTGGTCTTTTTCTAACTGCTTCTAATCCTTCCAATACTTGAATTTGATCTGCCTTATACTCATGTTCAAATTTTTCCATTTTCTCTCTCCTTTTTTAAATACTTTCTACTTTTGCATTTGTAACTTTAAATAATTTATATTTAGAATTATTTATTTTAAAACTATCTGTACATGTTATTATAACTTGATTTTCTTTTATATTTTCAAATAATCCTTGTATTCTTTTTTTATCTAATTCTGACATAAAATCATCTAAAAGAATTACTGGTCTTTCACCAACTTCATCATATATTACATTTGCCTCTGCAAGTTTTAAAGAAATAATTGTTGTTCTTTTCTGTCCTTGTGATCCATATGTTGAAAGTGAATTATTATTTATATAAATTTCAAAGTCATCTCTATGAATTCCAATTTGTGTGTACCCTTTTTGTATATCATTATTTCTATTTTTTTTCAAATTTTCTAAATAATTATTTCCGTATATTTGATATATACTTTATTTTAATTTTTTCTTTATTATCAGTAGTTTTTAAATGAATATCAAAAATTTTTTCATTTATTTTTTCTATAAATTCTTTTCTATACTCATATATTTTTGTTCCAATATTAACTAATTGTTCATCCCATAAATTTAAGTTTTCTATGGGTTTTCCTTCATATTTTATTTGTTTTAAATATATATTTCTTTGTTCTATAATTTTTTTATATTGATTTAATAAATGTACATACATTGGTCTTAATTGACTAATCATTATATTTAAAAATCTTCTTCTTTTACTTGGTTCATTTTTTAAAATAGTTATATCTTCTGGTGTAAATAAAACAATATAGTTTTTACCTAAAATTTCACTAGTTTTTTTTAATAAAATTCCATTTAAATGAAACTTCTTTTTTTCTTGTATTTCAAAATTTATTTTTATATTTCTATCTTCTTTGCAACTTATCATTTCTATTTTTGCATATTCTTTTTCTTTGTTTATTAATTCTTTTTCTTTATTTGTTTTAAATGATTTTCCTAAGCTACAAATAAATATTCCTTCCAATATATTTGTTTTTCCTTGTGCATTATCACCATATATTATATTTACATTTTTGTCAAACTCTATTTCTTCTTCATCATAGTTCCTAAAATTTTTTAATTTTATTTTATTTATATACATATAACTAGTCCTTTTTGTTTTACAAATTAATCTTCTTTCATTCTAATTGGTAAAATCATATATGTATAATCTTTTGAAGATTCATCTACTGGTTTTATAACACATGGAGAAATATTAGTTCCAAAAGATACAAATATCTCTTCATCATCTATTGCTTTTAAAGCATCTAAAAAATATTTTGGATTAACACCTATTTCTAACTCTTTTCCTTCTGTTTCTGTATAAATTTCTTCTTTTGCATCTCCTGTTTGATTAGTACAAGAAATAACTACTTTTCCTATATCTATTGATATTTTTACAGGATATTTTTTTTCTTTTTCAATACTTGATGATGAAATTAAACTTACTCTTTCAAAACAATTTTGAAGTGAATTTTTATTAACTCTAATTCTTGTTTCCCAATTATTTGGAATTACACTTGAATAATTTAAAAATTCTCCATCTAATAATCTAGTTACTATCTTACAATTTTCCATTTCGAAAATTGCTTGATTTTTTGAAACTCCTATTTTTATATTATCAAAAGAATCTAATATTATTTTATTTACTTCATTTAATGTTTTTCCAGGAATAACTGCTTTAAAATCATTACTTGCATTACTTAAGTTATTACTTACCCATCCCATTCTAAATCCATCTATTGCAACAACATTTAAACTATTATTTATAACTTCAAATAAACATCCCGTAAATATTGGTCTATTTTCTTCTATACTAACAGCAAATATTGTTTTTCTTATCATATTTTTTAAAACTGTTTGCTCTGTTTCTATAGATTTTTCTACTACTATTTTTGGAAGTTCTGGAAATTCTTTTGGATTCATTGTTGATAGTTTATATAAAGAACCTTCACATTCTATTACTAATAAATTATTTTCATTTAATTCTATTGATATATCAGTATCTGGTAACTTTCTTATTATTTCACTAAACATTATACTGTTTACAACAGTACTACCTTCTTCTTTAACTTCACATTCCATTGTGTATTCTATTCCTAATTCTAAATCATAAGAAGTTAATTTAAGTTCATTATTATTTGTTTGAATAAGTATTCCTTCTAATATTGGCATAGTCGTTCTAGTTGGTACACCCCTAGCAACAGAGTTAATACCTTTTAGTAATTTTTCTTTTTCACAAATTATTTTCATATTTTTTTGCTCCTTTATTTATTATAATTAAATAATTATTAGTAATAGTATTAGTATGTTCTGTGGATTATGTGGAAAACTTAAAAACTTGTTTATTTCCGTAGAAAAATGTTTGTTAGTAAGGTTGTTAATAACTATAAAAAGTTATTAACAACTTATTTTTTTTATAAAAAAATATATGTAATCAACAGAAATTTTATATTTTTTAACAGATACTTATGGATAAGTCTTTCCGCTCTTCCGTAAGAAGAGATAGAATATTTTTATAAAAAATAATGTTTTCCAAACATAAATTTTAAAAAAGTTTAATTTTTGTTTATTTATTAATTATTCTTTCGATAATATAATTTTTTTCACACTATCCACAATTAATTTTGTATTTGATTCAGGATTTTGTTTTATATCTTGTTCTATCTTTTTATATCCATGCATAACTGTTGTATGATCTCTTTTTCCAAAGGCCTCACCTATTTTTGGAAAAGATTCGTTTGTTAGAATTCTACAAAGATACATTCCTATTTGTCTTGGAAAAGCAATATCACTTGATCTTTGAGAACTTTTTAAATCATTCATTGTAATATCAAAATATTTGCAAATTACTTCTTGAATATATTCAATAGATATAACAGAAGCTTTTTGCATTATTACAACATTAATTGCTTTTTCTGCCATTTCCATAGTGATTGGTGTATGTGTTAAAGAAGATTGAGCAACTAATTTATTAAAAACACCTTCTAATTCTCTAATATTTGAATCTATTTTAGCAGCTATATCAGATAATATTTCATCATCTATAATAGCATGGTTTTCATCTTTCTTTTTTCTAAGAATAGCAAGACGAGTTTCATAATCAGCCATAGAAACATCTGCCAAAAGTCCCCATTCAAATCTAGATTTTAATCTATCTTCTAATAAAGGAATATCTCTTGGAGGTCTATCACTTGAAAGCACTATTTGTTTTTGACTTTCATGTAATGTGTTAAACGTATGAAAAAATTCTTCTTGTAATTGTTTTTTCCCTGCTATAAATTGAATATCATCTATTAATAAAACATCAATATTTCTATATTTTTGTCTAAATTTTTCCATGCTAGCACATTTTAATGCATTTATAAATTCATTAGTAAAGCTTTCTGAAGGTACATATAAAACTTTAGAATTTCTATTATTAACTAATACCTCATTTCCTATAGCATGCATTAAATGAGTTTTTCCAAGCCCAACTCCTCCATATAAAAACAATGGATTATATGCGGTTGCTGGTGCTTCAGCAACTGCAAGAGAAGCAGCATGTGCAAATCTATTATTATCACCCACAACAAAAGTACTAAAATTATATTTTGGATTTAAAGAAGTAGAAAAATATTGATTATTATTTGAAATATTTTGTATTTCTGATTTTTCTTCTACTTTGGGGATTTCATCTTCACAAATTATAGAAAGTGTACAATTTTTTTGTAAAATTATAGAAAATGTATTCAATATTAAATCATGAAATTTAGTATCAGCCATATCTCGTTTAAAAGAATCTTCAGAAGCTAATGTTACGTTATTATCAACAATACTAACTATTTTTAAAGGTTCTATCCATGTTTTATGAGATATTTGGGACATTTCATCTTTTAATAGTTCTTTTGCTTGATTTAAAACTTGTTCTATATCTGAATTCATTAGTATAAAAAAACCTCCATTCGAACCATTTAATTGTTTAAAGTTATCCACAAAACAATCCACAGATGTTGATAAAACAAGCCAAAAATAAATAAAAACAGATTATATAATTATCAACATTTAAGTATCAAAAACTCTTAAAGCCGTAGATCCCTATTATTTCCCAATAATAATATCAAAAAAATAAATAATTATCAACAATTATTTTAAAAATATTATAAATAATTAAAAAACCTTGACAATTACTATTATTTTAAGATATAATCTTGATACTTATGATTTTAATTAGGAGGTGCTTAAAGAAATGAAAAGAACATATCAACCAAAAAATAGACAAGAAAAAAAAGAACACGGATTTATGAAAAGAATGAAAACAAGAGCTGGAAGAAATGTTTTAAAAGCAAGACGTGCAAAGGGAAGAAAAAAAATATCAGCATAAAAATTAATAATTTAAAAAATGAGTGATAAAATTGAAAAAAACAAAATGCTAAAAAAAAATTATGAATTTAAAATAGTTTTAAAAAGAGGAAAAAGATTGCGGAGGAAAGCAAATACAAGTATTTGTTTTAAAAAATAATAAGAAAATTAACTTATTAGGAATAGCAGTTAGTAAAAAAGCAGGAAATAGCGTTTATAGAAATAGAATAAAAAGATTAATTAGAGAAAATTATCGCTTATTAGAAAATAATATTGAAGTTGGAAACAGTTTTGTTATTATATGGAATAAATATTTAAACAAAAATGAAGCAAATTTTAATATTATTAATGAAGATATGAAAAACATATTTAAAAAGGCTAATATTCTGAAAAAATAAGGAGAGATATGAAAAAAATATTAATTTATATAATTGAAAAATATCAAAAACATATTTCTCTTTTTTTAGATAGCAAAGGAATAAAATGTAAATTTTACCCGAGTTGTTCAGAATATATGAAACAAGCAATTATAAAATATGGAGTTATTAAAGGAGTTTTTTTAGGAATAAAAAGGATTTTAAGATGTAATCCTTTTTCAAAAGGAGGATATGATCCTGTAAAATAAAAAAATTGCTTAGATGGAGGTTCTTATGAGTTCAATTTCCAGTTTATTTGGATATATTTTAAATTTTATATATGAAATAGTTAATAATTATGGTTTAGCAATAATTATATTTTCAGTTTTATTAAAGTTAATATTATTACCATTATCAATTAAACAGCAAAAAACAATGCAAAAAACAACAAAGCTTCAAGGAAAAATAAGAGATATTCAAGAAAAATATAAAAATGACCAAATGAAGATGAATCAAGAGATGATGGATTTATATAAAAGGGAAAACTTAAGTCCTTTTAGTGGATGTTTAACATCAATAATTCAAATAATTTTATTATTTGCAATGTTTGGATTAGTAAGAAGTCCACTTACATATATGAAAAAAATAGATACAAATATGATAAATAATTATGTAGAAGAAATAAGACAAGAAGCAGGAGAAGACAGCATAAGTAGAAATTATCCACAAATAAGTATATTAAAATATGTAAATAATAATAAAACACAAGATGATCCATTATATATAAATATGAATTTTTTCGGATTAGATTTAAGTAATATTCCACAAGAAAATTGGAAAGATTGGACAGTATATATAATTCCTGTGTTATATGTATTAACAACTATGATATCAATGAAAATAACAACAAAAATGACACAAGTTAATACAAAAGATAAAAACATAATAGAAATAAAAAATGAAAATAATGATAATAATGAAGAAAACAAAGATAAACAAAAAGAACCAGAGGTGCCAGATATGACAGCGCAAATGAATAAAAGCATGAGTTGGTTTATGCCAATAATGTCTGTTAGTATATCTATAATAGCACCACTTGGACTAGCATTATACTGGTTAGTAAACAATATATTAATGATTGCTGAAAGATTAATCTTAAACAAAATTTTAAAATCTGGTGAGGAGGATTAAAATGGCTAAATCAATAATTTCTCAAGGAAAAACAACAAATGAAGCGATTGAAAATGGGCTAAAAGAATTAAAAGTTTCAAAAAATATGGTAGATATAAAAGTTTTAGAAGAAGAAAAAAGAAGTTTTTATAATATTCTTGCACCAAGAGTTGTTAAAGTAGAATTAACTATAAAAGATAAAGAAGAAGTAAAAAAAGAAACTAGCCATAAAGAAAAAAAAGAAAGAAAAATTAATAAAAATGAAGACGAAATAAAAGATGCGATAGAAAGAGTAAATAACTTTTTAGATAAATTTTTACCAAAAGATGTAACATATAAAACCGAAGAAAAAGAATATGAAATATATGTAGATATTGAAGGAAAAGATATAAATTATTTAATAGGATATAGGGGAGAAAGCATAAATGCGTTACAAACTATATTATCTACAATAGCAAATAAAAAAAGTACAGCAAAAATAAGAGTATATTTAGACATATCAGGCTATAGAGAAAAAAGAGTAAAAACATTAGAAGATTTAGCAGAAAAAATAGCAAGAACAGTAGTTAGAACAGGTAAAGATGTTACATTAGAACCAATGACAGCATATGAAAGAAAAATAATCCATACAAAATTACAAACACACAGTAAAGTAGAAACTTTTAGCAAAGGTGAAGAACCATATAGAAAAGTTGTAATAAAATTAAAATAATAAAACGAGGGGCATACCTTAATCTATGAGAAATACCCGTGACTAAGGTGTGTCCCTCAAAAATTATAAAACACTTAAGGAAAGGAGAAAAAATGTCAACAATAGCTGCAATATCAACAGCACCAGGAATAGGTGGAATAGGTATAATTAGGATGAGCGGGGAAGATTGTTTTAACATATTAGAAAAAATATTTAAAGCAAAAAATCCAGAAGAAATAGAAAATATAAAAGGATATACAATAAAATATGGAAACATTATAGATCCAACAACTAATAAAATTATTGATGAGGTTTTAGTATCATATTTTAAAAAACCAAAAAGTTATACAACAGAAAATATGTGTGAAATAAGTTCACATGGGGGAGTTGTTGTTGTAAAAAATATATTAGAAATATGCTTAAAAAATGGTGCAAAACTTGCAGAGCCAGGGGAATTTACTAAACTTGCTTTCTTAAATGGTAGAATAGATTTAAGTCAAGTAGAATCAATAATTGACATTATAAATGCAAAGACTGATAAAGAATTAAAAGCATCAATTAATCAATTAGAAGGAAATCTTTCAAAATCACTTACAAAAATAAAAAAGCAAATATTAGAACTGCTCGCTGATATTGAAGCATCTATAGATTATCCAGAATATGATGTTGAAGAAGTAACAAAAGAAAAAGCAAAAGATAAATTGAAACAAATAGAAGATAATATAAATAAATTATATAATACATTTGAAAATGGTAAAATAATAAAAGAAGGAATAAAAGTAGCAATTATAGGAAGACCGAACAGTGGAAAATCATCTTTATTAAATTGTATTTTAAATGAAGACAGAGCTATTGTTACAGAAATAGAGGGAACAACAAGAGACACAATAGAAGAATTTGTAAGTATAAAAGGAATCCCATTTAAAATAATAGACACAGCAGGAATAAGAGATGCAGACAATGAAGTAGAGATTATACGGAATAAATAAATCTAAAAAAGTAGCAGAAAATAGTGATTTAATTATTGCAATGTTTGATAACTCTAAATCATTAAACAAAGAGGATAAAGAAATTTTAGAATTTATAAAAAACAAAAAAGCAATAATATTATTAAATAAAATCGACTTAAAAGAAAGTAATTTAGAAAAATGTGAAGAAATAATAAAAGCAAATAAAAAAATCATAAAAATATCTTTAGCTTCAGAATCAAATTTAAGCGATTTATATAACGAACTTGATATAATGTTTAATTTAAGTCAAATAATGCCTGATAATGAAGTTATGATAACAAATATTAGACACAAAGAAATAATAGAAGATGCCTTAAAACATTTAGAAGAAGCAAAAGAAGCAATAGAAAGTAACATGCCAATAGATATAACATCAATTAATATAAAAGAAGTATTACAAGATTTAGGAAAAATAACAGGAGAAAATGTTAATGAAGATATAATAAAAGAAATATTTTCAAAATTCTGTTTAGGAAAATAATTTTAAATTAAACATATACTCTTTTAAAATCAGAAAAAAATATTAAGAGCAACCCATTGCAAAAGTCGTAGGGGTCGCACCCCAGGGCGACCCACAGACAAAAAATATAAAGGGTAAACTAATTGCAAACACTGTAGGGGCAGACGACCCTGTCTGCCCGAACCATATAAAAAATCTATTCTAAAATAGCCCTAACTATATATAATCTATATAAATAGTTAGGGCTATTTTAAAAAAATGTCGAAATTTGATACACGAAAAAACTTTACAAAATGAAAGAAATAGTATTTAATGTAAGCATAATTTAATTAGATATATCTAAAAAATTTATAAAACAATTCAAATCTAAGGAATTTTTTTCTAAACAAATCAAAAACAATCTAAACAAATCCAAGAAAAAATTTAACAATAAAACAAAAAGACAAAAACCAATAAAAAGTATTGATTTTATTAAGTATGTTTAATATAATAAGGAGGAAGAAAATGGGAAAAATATTGTCACCAAAAGGGGATATAGTATTTCACATGCTATTTGGAGAGCAAAACCATGAGGGAATAACAAAGAAACTAATAGAAGATGTAATAGGAGAGAAAGTAGAAACAATAGAATTAGAACAAACACCATATCTATGGGGAGAAAGAGTAAAAGATAAAGTAGGAATAATAGATATAAAAGCGAAAATAAATAATAAAAATCCAATAGATATAGAGATGCAAATAGCAGATAATAAAAACATAGAAAAAAGGATATTATTTTACTGGTCAAAGCTATACTTAAAACAATTA